>CAYTVV010000062.1:0-15129 GCA_964441875.1 uncultured Desulfurivibrio sp. | reverse complement strand
GTGAAAAAGATTTTATTGACCGCAGGTGCATTACTGGCCTGGACAAGCTGCGCCGCTGCAGGAGCAGGTGGCCAGACTGTAGCCATTCCGGTAGAAGACTATAAGGCGATTCTGCAACGTCTGGACACCTTGCAGAAGCGTGTTGACCAGATAGAGAAGGCCGAGAGCCCTTCCGGTAAGGCAGCTGCCGCCGCCATGCCGAGCAAGTTGGCCAAGGATGTGGAAAACATCTTCGATACTCTGGACAAGGTTGAAACCAAAACCTTGAAGGATCGGATCAACTTGGGCGCGGAGCTGCGCACCAGGGTGGACAGTTTCAAATTGAAGGATGATCCTACCCCTGCTCTTATGGGTGGTATCGGCGCTGTTGACCACAATGATAATTATTGGACCAACCGTTTCCGTCTGAACATGGATGCGGAGATCCGGAAGAACCTGCTGTTCACCGGTCGTCTTACCGCCTATAAGAATTTTGCCAGCTTGAATGCTGATGCTAACGTCAATGATGCTAACCAAGCCCATGTGCCTGGCGACTCCAGTATAAAACTGGACCGCGCCTATGTGGACTGGACTCCCGAGGGCATGCCTTTCCCGTTGGCCCTGACCTTTGGCCGACAGCCAGTTGCCGAAGGACCGCCCTCCGAGCTGAAGGAGAATCGGCTCCGTCAGTCCACCTACCCGTCTCTTCTGTTTGACGGTGAGGCAGACGGCGTGGTGGCCACCATTGGTCTGGAGCGGTATCTGGGCTGGAAGAACTCCGGTCTCCGTTTTGCCTGGAACAAAGGCTATCAGGACTCTGGCACTACAAGTTACTTGGATAACGGGGCCAACCCGTATGACGACATCAATGTCTATGCCATGTTTTTTGAGACCGAGATTCCGGGGGTGCGGGACAGCCTGTTGGTTTTGAGTGCTCTCGAGGCAACGGATATCAACGGAATGGGATCAGGAGCCGGGAAGATAGGGGACATGAGTCTGTTCGGTGTTCATGCCCAGGCCAATAACGTTGCAGATTCCGGCTTTGATATCTTCCTTTCCACCGGCATGAATAAAACTGATCCTAATGGAAATGTTTTTGGACCAGTGGGGTTACTGAATGATGATGGGACAAGCAAGCATACCGGTTGGTCGGTGTACACCGGGTTGCGCTACAACATTCCCTACAAGCCGTGGAACAATCCCAAGATTGGGTTTGAGTACAACCATGGCAGTGAATACTGGGCCAGCTTTACCTGGGGTCCTTCCGAGTTGTATGATAAGCTGGGCACCCGTGGGGATGCGTATGACTTCTACTACCTTCAGCCGTTCAACGATAATCTCTTTGGGCGGTTAGGTTACACCCATATCGATTACGATCATGGGACAGCGATGCGGGTATTTGGTGAGCCCGGCGATTCCAGTGCCGAGCTGGACAACGTTTATTTCTTGCTCGACGTACGTTTCTAATACGTTCGTAAAATTGTTCTGTCAAAAAAGGGTGGCCGAATCGGCCACCCTTTTTTTTTATGTTTTTTTTGGAAAACAGGCGCTGCTTGCGTTTGGTAGCTAGATTGAATAAAATTGCTGCGCAATCATTAGCTCTTTAGCGTTTCGCGGCAATTATCCTGACAGGTATCCTTCTATGCGTCTTGTTCAGTGGTCCATCCTTTCCTTTTTTGTCTTGATGCTGGCCCTGGTTTTCTCAGGCTGCGCCGTAAATCCCGTTACCGGCAAATCGGAGTTGGCTTTTTACAGCATGAGCGAGCAGGAAGAAGTTTCCCTCGGCAAAAAAGCCTTTCCCGAGGCGATCCAGCGGATGCAGGGGGAGTATGATGATCCGCACCTTAAGGAATATGTCACTGCGGTGGGGATGCGCTTGGCCAAGGTCAGCCACCGGCCTAATCTGAGCTATACCTTCAAGGTCGTCAACGACTCCAGCCCCAATGCCTTTGCCATGCCCGGCGGCAATATCGCCATCACCAGAGGCCTGTTGGTTGCTCTGGAAAACGAGGCCCAGCTTGCCGCAGTGCTGGGGCATGAGCTTGGCCATGTTACGGCTCGGCATTCGGTGCAGAATCTGCAACGTGGCATGCTTCTCAATGTGGGGTTGCAGGTTTTGTCCGTTTCGAGCAGCGGCACCTCTTATAGCGGAGTGGCGCGGCAGGCAGGGCAACTAGCCGGTTCGATCTTGGACAGCTCGTACAGCCGGGAGCAGGAGCGCGAGGCGGATCGGTTGGGCATCGACTATATGGTCAAGGCCCAGTACAGCCCCAAGGGTGCGGTTGAGTTGCAGGAATTTTTGGCCAAAAAAAGTGGCGAGGGGGAAGCCCAGTGGATGCAGGGCCTGTTTCGCACCCATCCTTTTTCCAAGGAACGGATGCGCGATAATCAGTATTACATCGACAGCAAGTACAGTTGGGCCGAAAACGATGAGGCGTATGCTGCCGGGGCCGTGGATTTTCAGCGGGCGATGGCGCCGCTGATGAAAACCAAGGAGGCATACGGCGATTACGATAAGGCCAGGGAAAAAGAGCAGGCCAAGGATTTGGCCGGGGCCATTGCCCTGTATGAGCAGGCGGCCCATAAAGCTCCGGATCAGGGCCTGCTGCACAGTGCCCTGGGAATGGCGCATTTGAGAAACAACAGCCATGGCGAGGCCAAAAAGTGTTTGACCAAGGCCGTGCAGTTGGATGGGGATTATTATGAAAGCCATTTTGGTCTGGGCTATCTTTTTTTGAAAGAGAACAATCCCGCTTTGGCCAAGGAGCATCTGCAAAAAAGCATGAAGCTCATGCCCAACCTGGGCAGCGCTTTTTATCTAGCGGAAAGCTATGAGAAAACAGGGGAGATTGCAAAGGCCCAGACCTTGTACGGTCAGGTGGCGGCGGCTGATCCCGGCGGCAACCTGGGCAGGTCGGCGGCGGCCAGGTCCAGAGCGCTTGGGGGTGGGGGGCGCCGTTAGTGTATCGTTTTTTAAAACAATGACCTAACGGCGTTCGGCTGAGCGAAGTTAAAGGACTCATCGCGAACGGTAATGGTTTTAACGGAACGATCTACTGGGCCGGAGAGGATTTTCCTGGAGGATCGACTGATTTCAGAAAGGGCTCGAACAGGTAGCGGAGTTCGTCGAGAGACTGCTTGATCACATAGGGCAGGGCCTTAGCGTACATGTCGAGCAACACAATGGCATTGACGGACGAGTCTGTTTTTGACGCGCTCCGCACCCTTTTTGCCATGGCCATATTGACCTCCTGCATGGTGCGGTACAGATTGGTCAACTTCTCCAGGTTGAAATCCGCTTGTCCCCCCTCGTTTTTTACAAAATATTGGGCCAGCATGTAGGTTGCCGTGGCGCGGAACATGGTTTCTTCCTCGCTGGCCAGCGGCAAATGAAACCGGGCCATGGGCTTGAAAAAGGCGGTGTGCGGACAGCCGCTTGTCGCAATGACAAGTCCCATCAGGGAGCACAGCGCCCTCTGCGCCGTGGTTTTCTGGAGGCTTATCCTCTCGGCGGTTGTCACCTGAAGGTCCACTTGGTCAATGGAGATAAGTTTCTCGCCCTGTTGGACAATGGGGGCAAGGTTGGCTGCGGCCGGGCAGTGAGGAGAGGACGCCTCATTCAGCGGACAACTGGCGCACTGGGCAAAGGAGAGCACCGTCCAGTCCGGCAAGGGCTCTGCGGCTGGGTCGGGAAGGGTTTCAAGGGTTTGGGGATCGAGGCGGATGGTGAAGAGCTCTTCGCTGTTGTCCTGCAGGCGGAAGCGGTATTCGATGACCAGTGGCTGCGGTTGCATGTTCGCGCTGTTCTCCGGATGCGTTTTTCAAGTTGTCGGCGGTGTGAGATCCACCCATAAAAACGAAGAGCACTCCCATGTTAGGGGAAATCATTCTGAAAAGCAATGATGGCGTCGCAGCTATTGTCACGCACTGAAAATGGAGATGTCCGGAGGTTTTGACTTTCACGCCTCCGCTCTGTACACTGATAGCAGATCGGGCGTGGAATGTTCAAAAAAAGCAGGGAGTTTTACTGCAACTCCTTGCACTGTCGGGAAATAGTATGACATCGAGTCAATGGCTGTCCATCATCCTGGTGATTCCGGGGGTAATTTTTCTGATTGCCGCAGCGCGTCTCTGCGTGCAGACCCGGCGGCAGGTTCCCCTTTCGCTGGCGGGAAAATGGCAGGCCTTGACCAGCCTGATCGTCTTTTTTATTGCCGGGTATCTCTTTTTTATCATCATCCAAATCAGGCAGCTTGTTTTTCCCGTGGAAATCGTCACCGGTCTGGTTTTTCTCGGGGGTTCCCTCTTTGTCTTTCTGGTTATCGGCCTGTCCAGGCTCACCATTGTCAAGGTCCAGGAAGCGGATATTGAAATCCTCCGGAGCAACGCAGCCCTTGTCCAGAAAAATACAGAACTTGAAAAGGAGATTGTCGCCCGGCTTGAGGCAGAAGGTCGCGCCAGGGCGAGGCTCCAGCATCTGACCACCCTGCACGCCATCGATATGGTGATTACCGCGAGCCTTGACCTGCGGCTGACCATGAAACTTTTTCTGGAGCAGACCGTGTCGCAACTGGGCATGGATGCCGGGGCCATTCTTCTGCTCAACACCCACACCCAGACCCTGGATCATGGGGCGGACTGGGGTTTTGAGGGCATGGGTATCCGAAAATCCAGAGTGCGTCTTGGCGAAGGCGCTGCCGGGATTGCCGCCTATGAACGGCGGGTCTTTCATATTGCCGATCTTACCGAACTGCCCAACCAGTTTGTCCGGCAGGATCTGCTCGAAAATGAGAAATTTATAACCTACTATGCTGTCCCCTTGATTGCCAAAGGGCAGGTGAAGGGAGTTTTTGAGATTTTTTGTCGGCAGCGGTTTGACGCCGAGCCGGAATGGCTCGACTTTTTTGATGCTCTGTCCATCCAGGCGGCAATCGCCATTGATAATGCGACGCTCTTCCGTAAACTTCAGGATTCGAACATCGAATTGACCCTGGCCTACGACACCACCATCGAGGGTTGGGCAAAGGCCCTGGAATTGCGGGATTCGGAAACAGAGGGCCATACCCAGCGGGTGGCTGATCTCACCTTGAAGGTGGCCTGCGCGTTGGGCATCCAGGAGGACGAGCTGGACCATGTTCGCCGCGGGGCTCTGCTCCATGATATCGGCAAGATGGCGATTCCCGACACTGTTTTGCTGAATACCGGGCCGCTCAGCGAAGAGCAGCAGCAGATCATGCGGCGGCATCCAGCCTTTGCCTTTGACCTGTTGTCTCCCATTCAGTATCTGCGCCCGGCCCTGGATATCCCCTATTGCCATCACGAATGGTGGGACGGTACCGGCTATCCCCGCGGCTTGAAAGGCGAACAGATTCCTTTGTCCGCCAGAATCTTTGCCATTGCCGACAACTGGGACGCCCTGATCTCGGCCCGTCGGTACCGGGAGGCATGGCCTCCGGCAAAGGTTGCCGAACATATCCGCTCCCTGGCCGGAACTCATTTTGATCCGAATCTGGTGGATATCTTTTTGGCTTCGGTGTGAGCATTGCGATTTTCCGCTCCTGTGTGGTCCTTCCGTCTTTCTCTTTGATACAAAACCGTTAGTTGACAGATATTAATCTTTCCAAGGGGTGTTTATGGGGAAGGCAAGATTTGGCGAGGGGAAGCTCTTGATGATCCTTGTTATTGTCGTGGCCATTGTCTGGTTGGGCCTGATGGCGTATGGAATGGGTAAGCCCCTGCCCAAGGGCCTCTCGCTGGAGGGGTCGCCGCGTGCCGTGCCGGATGTCGAATTTCTTGCCGACCGCACCTTTCAGCGGGACGGGCAGCCGGTGCGCGAGCAAGCCATTTTCAACCGGATGTGCCGAATCGTTGACGATGCCGAGCGTTTTGTCCTGCTCGATCTGTTTCTCTTCAACAGCGTCCATGCCCCAGAGGAAAAATTTCCCGCCCTGGCCGACGGGCTGACCAACCGGCTCGTTGAAAAAAAACAGCGTTCGCCCCAGGTGGACATCGTGCTCATTACCGATGCAATCAATCGGAGTTACGGGCAGGACGAGCCGGAGCATTTCAAAAGGTTGCGGGCCAGCGGGGTGCGGATCATCTATACGGATACCAGCCGACTGCGCGATTCCAATTTCCTCTATTCGGCCGGGTGGCGGCTTTTTTGCCAATGGTTCGGCACGCAAGGGACTGGTTGGCTGCCCTCGCCCTTTGCCTCGACTGGCCCAACCATGACTATGCGGGGATATTTGAGCCTTTTCAACTTTAAGGCCAATCACCGCAAGGTTGTGGCCAGTGAAAAAGAGGCGCTCATTACCTCTGCCAATCCCCATGATGCAAGTGCCTATCATTCGAACATCGCTTTTGTCGCCCAGGGAGCGGTGATCCAGGATGTTGTCGATGCGGAAGCGGCCGTGGCGAAATTTTCCGGGGAGACTCTGCCCAGGTGGGAGATACCGGCTCTCCCCGAATCCGGCGGGGTGCATCTGCGCCTGCTCACCGAAGGGAAGATCAAGTCGCGGCTGCTCGCGGCCCTTGCCCAATGCGGGAGCGGTTGTTCGGTGCGGATGGCCATGTTCTATCTCTCCGACCGCGAGGTTGTCGCAGGGCTTCTTGCTGCGTCAGCCAGAGGGGCCGAGGTGCGGTTGCTTCTTGATCCCAACAAGGATGCCTTTGGCCGCAAGAAAAACGGAATCCCCAACCGGCCGGTGGCCCAGGAGCTTGTCGAGAAATCCCAGGGCAGGATTCAGGTCCGTTGGTATGGCACGCACGGCGAGCAGTTTCACAGCAAGTTGACCATGATCTCCCTGCCCGGCCAGACCGTGCTCATCGGCGGCTCGGCAAATCTGACCCGGCGGAACCTTGACGACCTGAATCTGGAGGCCGACCTTGAGGTGACAGCCCCGACCGATTCGCAGGTGGTGCGGGAGGCAAGCGGATATTTCGAGCGGGTCTGGCAGAATCAGGGTGGTATTTATTCCCTTGATTTCAAGGCGTTTGCCGAGAAATTGCCCCTGAAGTACGCCCTGTACCGTTTCCAGGAGGCCAGCGGGATGGCGACATTTTAACCGCACGGCGGCGGGGGAAGATGTGCTACAATTAAAAAAAGTATTGAGACAAAGGCACATCCAGGGCCAAGAGGCGGGGGCGCTCGGCCACAGAGTTTTTGGGGACGACCATGCGTGAAAAAATTCTGGTAGTGGATAACCAGCCGTTGATGCTCCGGCTCATGAGCAATTTTCTCGGCAAGAAAGGCTATGAGGTGAAAACCGTGCCTGACAGCCTGACAGCCCTTGCCGTGCTCGCTGATTTTGTCCCGGACGTTATGTTCGTGGATATGGTCATGCCCAATATCAGCGGTGACAAGCTGTGCCGGATCGTGCGTTCCATGCCGGAGTTGAAAGACGTCTGCATCATCATCCTTTCCGCCATCGCCGTAGAAGAAAAGATCGACATCGCCTCGTTCGGCGCCAATGCCTGCATTGCCAAGGGGCCTTTTCGCGATATCGAACAGCATATCACCAAGGTGCTCGCTGCCCGCAAGAACAAGGAAGATCTCAGCTCTTCCGGGGTACTTGGCATTGAAACCGTGTACCAGCGGGAGATCACCAAGGAGCTGTTGAGTTCGCGGAAACATTTTGAGGTCGTCCTTGGCAATATCAGCGAGGGGATTATCGAATGCACCGTTAAAGGGAAGGTCGTATATGTCAACGCCGCCGGAGCGGCTTTCTTCGGGGCACAGGAAGAAAAAATCCTCGCTGCGGATATTTTTACTTTTTTTGAAGGAAAGACCAGGGAGGAAGCGGAAAAAGCCTTTGCCGAACTCGGGGAGCGTCCCATTGCCCTTGGCGAGGAGGGAGTCTTGCTGCTCAAGGAGCGGCGGGTTGCCCTGATCGTGCTGCCCATTGTCGATGCCGGACAGCGCACGGCCATCATGATCATCCAGGACATCACCGAGCGCAAAGCTGCGGAAGAGAAACTTGCCGGGTACCGTGACCATCTGGAAAAGATGGTGGTAGCGCGCACGGCGGAGCTTTCCCAAAAAAATGAGCAACTCCACAAGGAAATCCATGAACGCCGTGTTGCCGAAGAACGGATGGGGGAGGCCCAGCGGGAGTGGGAGCGGACCTTTGATGCGGTGGATGACATCGTTACCCTACAGGATACCTCCCTGCGCCTGACCAGGGTAAACAAGGCGACCTGTCGTATCCTGCAAAAAACAGAGAAAGAGCTGGTCGGTCGCTATTGTTACGATGTGTTCCGGGGGATTCCTAAACCCTGCCCCGATTGCGCGGCGCATCTTGTTATCCACGAGGGCAAATCATACAGCCAGGAGATTTTTCATCCCGAGCTGCACAAGACCTTTCTGCTCACCGCCACCCCGATCATAGATGATCAAGGGAAGATATGCGGCAGCTCTCATTTCCTCAAGGATATCAGCCAACAAAAGAAATTGGAGTTCCAACTCCTCCAGGCCCAGAAGATGGAGGCCATCGGCACCCTGGCAGGCGGCATTGCCCATGATTTCAACAATATCCTTGCCGCGATCATGGGCTATACCGAGCTGGTCATGATGGATCTTCCCCAGGGCATGCCTGCCCATGCCAAGCTGGCCGAAGTGATTAAGGCAGGCAAGCGGGCCAGGGATTTGGTGGCGCAGATTCTTACCTTTAGCAGGCAGAACGAGGCAAGGCGAGAACCCCTGGAAATGCGAAGCATAGTCAAGGAGGCCATGAAGTTGCTCAGAGCCTCCTTGCCCAGCACCATGGAAATGAAGCAGGAAATAAGTGACCAGGCCTGTTGGGCCTTGGCTGATCCGGTGCAAATCCATCAGGTGCTGATGAATCTCTGCATCAATGCCTCCCAAGCCATGCGCGGCAAAGGGGGAGTCCTTACGATCACCCTTGCCCCCGAAGAGATTGACGAATCCCGCGCCGCCTTGAGCCGGGAATTGCGGCCAGGAGCCTATATTCACCTCGGGGTGCGGGATACCGGGCAGGGGATGGACCAGGACGTGGCGGCGCGAATCTTTGAGCCGTTTTTCACCACGAAACAGGTCGGGGAAGGAACCGGAATGGGGCTTGCCGTGGTGCATGGGATTGTGAAAAGTCATCAGGGCGCGGTGGAGGTTGTGAGTGTTCTTGGTCAGGGAACGACCTTTGATCTCTATTTCCCCCGCATCACGGAGGTGGGGGAGATTGGCGGTGTCCAGGGCGATCTGCCTACGTCTGGTGGTACGGAACGCATTCTGTTTGTGGATGATGAATCGACTCTGGCGGAATTGGGAAAGCAGGTGCTGGAGGCTTTTGGCTATCAGGTGCAGGCCTATGGCGACAGCCGGGAGGCATGGCTGCGGTTTGTCTCCGCCCCGGATGCCTTTGATCTGGTCATCACCGATCTCACCATGCCGGGCATGACCGGCGCCCAGCTTGCCGAAAAGATTTTGGCCTTGCGTCCAGACATCCCGATCATCATGACCACAGGCTACAGTGATATTCTCACCGAAACAGAGGCCAAGGAGCTGGGGGTGCGTGAGTACCTGCTCAAGCCTCTGAGTACCGCAAGATTGACTGAGGTGGTGCGGCAGGTGCTTGATGCCGATGGGCAGACCAAGCAATAGAGGGATATTCTCCTGAGCGATGCGCAAAAGCATACTGAATATCCTGGCTTTTCTGGGAGGGGCGGTGCTGCTTTCCCTCCTCTCTCCGGTGCAGGTGGGGCGTCCCGGCCCTGATTTTTCTCTGCAAGCAAGTCTGCTGGTACTGTTGGGTGGTTTGGGCGGGGTAGCGATTCGGTTTTGGCTTTTGCAACGGTGGAAGAGCCGGGAGCGGGAGGCCAATCTGGCCCTGGTTGTGCGGACCGTGCGCCGAATCCATCTGCTGCTGGCCGAGCGGAAGGGCCGTGATGAGCTTCTTGAGGGGATCTGTAGGATCCTGGTGGATGACGGCCATTATTTCAGTGCCTGGCTTGCCTTGGTAAACAGGGAGGGGGCGCTGGATTGCTGTGCCGAAGTCGGCTTGGGCGAACAATTTTCTCGGGTGCGGCAGGGCATGGAAAAGGGGATATTTCCGACCTGCGCGAAAAAATCCTTGGTCAGAGAAGGCTTGGTGGTGAGCGATTCGGCAAGCCGCTGTGCGGGTTGTATTCTGGCGCCGAACGATGCGGACAGGGTCTGTTTTACCGCCAGACTGAGCCACCACGGCCAGGCCTATGGCTTGCTCAGTGTTTCTTCTTCGGCGGCCCGCGAGCATAATCGGGAAGAGCAGAGGCTGTTTGCGGAAATTGCCCAGGATGTGGGGCTGGCCCTCCATCTCATGGAGCTTGAGGCGCAGCGGGCCATTACGGAAAACAGGTTTCGGGATCTGGTGGAAAATTCCCTGGCCGGGATTCTTCTGATCCAGGACGATGCGATCATCTATCGCAATCCCGAGCAGAAAAGAATTTTTGGGCCTCTTCCCTCCCATTTTTTACCGGACGTTTTTGTCGGGATTCATCCCGATGATCTGGAAAAGGTGGAGGGGGCCTATGGCAGGGTCAGTCGCGGCGAGGCGGCCTCGGTGGATGTGGACTTCCGTTTCTATCCCCAGCAGAAAGACAACGGGGACCGGGCAATGAAATGGGTGTTCTGCCGGGCCAGCCGCATTGAGTATCAGGGGCGGGAGACGGTGTTGGTCAGCATGATTGACATCACCCGAAACCGGGAGCTGGAACAGATTGTTCGGGTTCAGGACAAGATGTCTTCTCTTGGGCGGGTGGCGGCGGGTATTGCCCATGAGATCCGCAATCCCTTGTCCGGCATCAACATCTATCTCGATACCCTGGCCAAGATCTATGACCGAGGGGAAAATCTGGAGACGGTGGGCGAGATCCTTACCCAGGCGCAGGCCGCATCCGGGCAAATAGAATCGGTGATCCGGCGGGTTATAGATTTTTCAAAACCGGGCCAGCCGCAGTTACGGATGGTTGATGTCAATCAGCCGGTGGAAAACGCTCTTTCCTTGTGTGCGGCCGCTTTGCGCCGAGATGGGGTGGGGCTGGAAAAAGACCTGGCAGCTGATCTGCCCCACTGTCGCCTTGACGCCAGCCTGATCGAGCAGGTCATGCTCAACCTGTTGACCAATGCGGCAGAGGCCCTGCGCCAGGCCGAGGCAAAAAGGATCTCGGTGCGGACCGCCCTGGAAAAGGAGGCGGTGGTGATCCGGGTGGGCGATTCGGGGCCGGGAGTTCAGGAAGGCCTACGGGAAAAGGTTTTTGATCCGTTTTACACCACCAAAAGTGAGGGAACCGGCATCGGCCTGAGTCTGTGTCGGCGGATCATCAATGATCACCACGGCACACTGATTGTGGAGGAAAGCGCCTGGGGCGGCGCTGAATTTGTCATTGCTCTGGTGGCGGAACCCGAACAGGAGGGGTGAACTCTCCAAGGAGGGCGGTATGGACCTGTTTGTAAGATTGCAGGGGATGAGGGTGCTGCTGGTTGAGGATGATCAGTGGATCAGGGATTCTTTGCGGCGGTTCTTTGCCAATGAAAATTGTGCGCTCATGGCGGTGGAGACCGGGGAAGACGCCCTGGAGATCATCAAGGACAATGCTTGTGACATCATCATCACCGACTACCGGCTGCCCGGCATGGACGGCCTTGAATTTTTGAAAAGGGCGCAGAGTATCAACGCCCAGGTCAAAAAAATTCTGCTCACGGCCTACATGAGCGAAGCGGTCATTTCCGAGGCCTTCCGCCTCGGGGTGCATGAATTCATCGAAAAACCGTTTTCCACCGAGGATCTGGAAGAAGCCCTTGTCCGGGTTATTGAGAAAAAAATCATTGGCAACGGACTCGGCCCGGTCAAAACGCTATAACGCCCAGGGGGGGCTTAACTGAAGGAGGTGTGCCATGATGGATCTTATCCCAAGGAAACCGTTTTCAGAACTCCGCACCGTGCGCAACGAAATGGACCGGCTCTGGAACCATTTCCTCGATGATTGGCCATTGCCCGCCATGTTCACCAAGGGGTGGGCGCCGATGGCCGACATCTCGGAAACCAAGGACAAGCTCATCGTCAAGGCCGAGCTGCCAGGCCTTGAGCCGGAAGACATCAAGCTGAGCCTTTCCGGCAATCTGCTGACTATCCAGGGCGAGAAGAAAAAAGAAAAAGAGGAAAAAGACGAGCAGCATTATTCCCTGGAGCGTTACAGCGGTGCGTTCCAGAGATCTTTTCGTCTGCCGGTGGAGGTGCAGGAGAACAAGATTGAGGCCAAATTCGACAAGGGCGTACTCACCATCACCATGCCCAAAACCACCAAGACTCCAAAAAAGGAAATCAAGATCAACAAGGGCAAGTGAAAAAGTCCGCCCCCCTGGGCTTTATCTACCTTGCTCGGATGTTGGTTGCGTCCGACTGAACTTGCCTATCGCAAATTTATTTTGAAAACCAACCGGTGTTCGCGGGTTCTTCCGGCTGGGCGCCGGTCTGTCTTAGTCCTGATGCGTCCTTGATATTGGCGCCTTTGAGATTGGCGTTGCTCAGGTCCGCCTTGTAGAAATCAACCCCTTCCAGATTGGCATTCTCCAGGTTGGCTCCGCTGAGGTTGGCGCCCTTGAGATTGGCCCCTTCCAAATTGGCGTCCCGCAGGTTCGCCCCGGAGAGATTGCTGCGCTCGAGGGCGGCTCCTTTGAGCTTTTTCCCGGAGAGGTCCTGGCCGGCAAGATTGCATTCCACGCAGCGGTTCAGTTGCAGGAGTTTTTCCAGATCGCTCAGCTTGGGGGGGGTAGGTTCCTTCGCTTCTTCCGCCTTTTTCACCGAGGCTGGCTGGCTTGGCGGGATCGGTGCCGCAATGGCCGGGGGCGGCTCGGCTGTGCCTGGCGCGGCTGGCTTCGTCTCCGCTGGTGTTGCTTTGGCCGGAGGCGTTATGGCGGCCTGGACCACTGCCGGGGCGCTGGGCACCGGAGGAGCGACGGGCGCTTCTTTCCTGGCCAGGGCCGCAGCTGGGGCTGGGCTGGACGGTGAAGCAACGGTGGGACCAGGTGTTTCGTTCTCCTGATCTGGAACATTCATCGTTGGCTGCATTGTTTTGAAAGCGGGGGACCAGAGATTTTCCATCTGCGACCGCTCTTTTTTCTGGGAATTTTTTCCCTTGGAGGCGGAGGCTTTTGTTTTGTCCCGGTACTGGGCGAGGAAGGCATCAATGTCCGCTTTGCTGCCCTTCTGGCGCTCTTTCTCCAGGATCGTGCCGATCAGGTAGGCGCCTTCAAGATCAGCCCCCTCAAGGATTGCCCCGCTGAGATCGGCCTTGTAAAGATCGGCTCCGGCCAGGTTGGCTCCAGTGAGATTGGCCCCGGTGAGATTGGTCGAGGCCAGGTCTGCGGCCTTGAGGCTCGCGCCGGTAAAATTGGCTCCGCTCAGGTTGGCTCCGGCCAGGTTGGCCCGATTCAGGTTGAGGCCGACAAGATCGGCTCCGGCCAGGTTGCAGCCGGGGCAGGCGTTCTGGGCGATCAGGCGGTCCACCTCAGAGGCGGTTTCCGCGGGGATAACCGTGGCGGGAGTTGTCGCTTTCTTGACAACCTTGGCCGGGGCGGGCTGCGTCTGCACTGGTGGCGGGGCAGGCGTGATGGGTTCAGCCGTCGTCGGGGTAACCTGCGGCGGCTCGGGCACTGTCATCACCGGGCGTGTTGGCCCTGCCTGCGCAATCTCCGCAGGGGGCGGGGCGGGCAACGGTTCAGGGGCAGGCTTTGGCGCTGGAGCTGGTTTCGGCTGGGCAGGTGCGGGAATTACGGGGGCAACCGGGGGAGGTGTCTGCGCTGGTTTAGTCGTATGCGGCAGCGCGACAGGCGTGGCTGGTTCGCTTTTTTCCTGAAGCGGGGGGACGATAACAGCCGGTTCCGGCAGAGGTTCTTTCGGTTCTTTCAGGGCGTTTTCCGGGGCGGTGTATGTGCCGCCCTCAAGGATTGCCCGGTCACGGCTGCTGGGGGAAAGAGAGGCGTCTTTGAGGTTGGCTCCCTTGAGAAAGGCGCCGGTGAGATCTGCCCTGTAGAGGTCAACCTCCCGCAGGTTGGCGTCGATGAGATTGGCCCCGGAAAGATCAACGGCCTTGAGGTTTGCCCCTTCCAGATTGGCCCCGGCAAGGTTTGCCCTGGAGAGATTGGCTCGCTCCAAAAAGGCGCCGGCAAGCTTTGCCCGGCGCAGGTCCGCGCCGGAGAGATCGCACTCCACGCAGCGATTGGTGGACAAGAGGGTTTCAAGGTCTTTAGCGGTGTAGGCAGCGGCCTGGCGGGGTGCGGCAGCCAGGCACAGCGAGCAGAAGAGCAGGGCGGCCGCAGGTGTTTTTCTGTTTGAATGTGCCAATGTTTCGTGATCCCCCCGGCCATCTTCCCGATGGCGCAATGTTTTCAACCTTCACCAGAATCTGATTACAACCCTGGCCCGGACTTTGTCAAGTCAAGATGAGAGTCCGGCCTGTCCTGTTGGAGATCGCTGACCGCATATTTTTTTCCCGGTGAGGGTGAATTTTTCGAGCAATCGGTCTGCAAATTTGGTAGATAGGTGGTTTTTCTGATATTTGAAAATTTTCACCAAAACAACGGGTTAGAGAGACGATGCTGGTTAAAGACATTTTAGAGAACAACCGGATTTCCTTTAGTTTTGAATTCTTCCCGCCCAAGGACGAGCCGGGCTGGGAAAATCTTTTTGCCAACATCTCCGACCTGATGCCCCTGAAACCCGCCTATGTCAGCGTGACGTACGGGGCGGGCGGCTCGACCCGGGACCGGACCCACAAGCTCATTGTCAGGATTCAGCAGGAGACCAACCTTACCGTGGTCTCCCATCTGACCTGCGTCGGCTCCAACCGGACGGAGACCGGGGAGATTCTCCGCAACTATGCGGCAAGCGGGGTGAAGAATATCCTTGCCCTGCGCGGCGATCCTCCCAAGGGCCAGAAGGATTTCGTCCAGCCCGAGGATGGCTTTGCCTATGCCGCCGATCTGGTCGCCTTTATCAAAAAGAATTTTCCGCAGATGGGCGTAGGCGTGGCCGGTTTTCCCGAGGGACATCCCGCCACCCCCAACCGGCTGCTGGAGATGGACTATCTCAAGGCCAAGGTTGATGCCGGGGCGGACTATATCGTGACCCAGCTCTTCTTCGACAACCGCGATTT
>CAYTVV010000061.1:0-15325 GCA_964441875.1 uncultured Desulfurivibrio sp. | reverse complement strand
AAGAGGGCGGCCACCATGAGCAGGTTCGCCGAAGAGCCGGAATTGACCATGACGCAGAAGCGCGAACCAAAATGTCGGGCAAACTCCTGCTCAAACCCTGCGACATGCTCGCCCATGGAAAATCTGCCGGATTGGACCACCTGGGCCATGGCTTCATATTCCGCCTCGTCCCACGAGGTACAGGCCAAAGGATATCTGCTCATGCTCCGTGCTCCTGCTGTTGCAAGTAATAGTCATACGCCTGCCCGATGCCTTGCTTAAGCGAGGTTTGCGCGGTCCAACCCCAGGCAGCAGCCTGGGTCACATCGACGAGTTTGCGCTGCATGCCCACGGGCTTGGCCAGATTGTGCACAAAGGTGCCCCGGAAACCGACCACCTCGGCAACCGTTTGGTAATATTCGAGGATGGTGCAATCCTGCCCTATCCCCACGTTCATCAGCTCCGGCAGAGTGTCATAGGAGCACACCGCCTTGACCAGGCAATCGGCCAGGTCGCCGGCATACATGAACTCCCGCCGGGCCAAGCCGTCGCCCCAGATCTCCACCGTCTCCCGGTTCTCCTCTTTGGCCTGGTGCATCTTGTGGATAACCGCCGGGATGAGATGGGAGCTGGCCGGGTCGAAATTGTCATGGCGGCCGTAGAGATTGCAGGGGATCAGGGTTTTATAGGCATAGCCGCTGTCTTCTCGGGCGATATACTGGCAGAGGCGGGCCGTGGCGATCTTGGCCAGGGCATAGCCTTCGTTGGTCGGCTCCAGCTCCCCTTGGAGGATCATCTCCTCCCGCAGGGGATTGGCGGCGTTGCGCGGATACATGCAGGAGCTGCCGAGGTTGATGAGGCGGGGCACGCCCTGCTGGCGCGCTGCCCAAACCAGATTGCGGCCCATGTCGAGATTATCGAGAAAAAACCGGACCGGCTCCCGCAGGTTCGCCTCGATCCCGCCGACCCGGCCCGCCGCGTGGATGATCACCTCGGGCCGGTGGGCAGCGAGATACTGGGCGACCTGCCCGTAATCGAGCAGGTTGAGCTCGCTGCTGGAGGGGGCCAAAAGCGTGAACCCGGCCATTGCCGGATGCTCCCGAAAATTGCGCCCGACCAGGCCATTGCCGCCGGTTATCAGAACCTTCATCTTCATCGCCCAGAGAGATTACGGCTGCTCGTGCCGGTTGAAAACCTTAAACCCGCTCTGCTGGCACATTTTATCCCGCCGGGCGATTTCAAGATCCTCGCGCACCATCTCGGTTACCAGTTGGGCAAAGGTGATCTTCGGGGTCCAGCCCAGCTTTTCCTTGGCCTTAGTCGGGTCGCCCAACAGGGTTTCCACCTCCGTGGGCCGGAAGTAGCGGGCATCCACCCGGACAATGACCTGCCCCACCGTGAATTCGGTGCCTTCCGGGGCATCGGCCAGCGAAGCCACGATGCCGATCTCTTCAACCCCTTCACCCTCCCAGCGGAGCCGAACCCCAAGCTCCCCAGCGGCCACCTCGACAAACTCCCGCACACTGTGCTGTTCGCCCGTGGCGATCACGAAATCCTCCGGGCTCTCCTGCTGGAGCATGAGCCACTGCATCTCGACGAAATCCTTGGCATGTCCCCAATCCCGCAGGGCATTCATGTTGCCGAGGTAGATGCAGCTTTGCAGGCCGACACCGATCCGGGCCAAGCCACGGGTGATCTTTCTGGTGACAAAGGTTTCGCCGCGGATGGGGGATTCGTGGTTGAACAGAATCCCGTTGCAGCCATAGATGCCATAGGCCTCCCGGTAATTCACCGTGATCCAGTAGGCATAGAGTTTGGCCACCGCGTAGGGGGATCTGGGATAAAACGGGGTTGTTTCCCGTTGCGGCGTTTCCTGCACCTTGCCAAACAGCTCCGAGGTCGAGGCCTGGTAGAATCTGGTCTTTTTTTCCAGCCCCAAAATCCTGATCGCCTCCAAGATCCGCAAGGCGCCGAGGGCGTCAGAATCGGCGGTGTATTCCGGCTCCTCGAAAGAGACCGCCACATGACTCTGGGCAGCCAGGTTGTACACCTCATCGGGCTGCACCTTCTGGATGATCCGAATCAGACTGCTGGAATCGGTCATATCCCCATGGTGCAGGATAAAGGCTACATTTGTTTCATGGGGGTCCTGAAAGATATGGTCGATACGGTCCGTATTAAAGAGCGAGGTCCGCCGCTTCAGGCCATGGACCTCATAGCCTTTTTCCAGAAGAAATTCCGCCAGATAGGCGCCATCCTGCCCTGTCACCCCGGTAATCAATGCTTTTTTCTTCATCTTCGCTCCTACATGTACGCCGCTGCAAGCCCAGTTAATTTTGCCTTGGCCTGGCGGAAGAAGAATGCTGTATACTTTATCCAGAACCCATGGAGCACACGCTGCGCTGCTCGCCGAATCTATATCTGCGGCACATCCTACTATGGAAGCAGCAAATTCTCAAGCCAACGCTGCCATAAACCTGACAGGACGGAGAAAAAACAGCATGGCCAACTATGATTATGATCTCGGCATCATCGGCGGCGGCGCCGCAGGGCTCACCGTCGCTTCCGGCGCGGCGCAGCTTGGGGCCAAGACCTTGCTGGTGGAAAAGGAGGCGGCGCTGGGCGGCGATTGCCTCCACTACGGCTGCGTGCCGAGCAAGACCCTGCTCAAAACCGCCCATGTCTATCACCTCATGAAAAACGGGCCGCAATTCGGCCTGCCGGCTATTACCCCGCCCGGGGTGGATTTCCGAGAGGTCGCCGCCCGGATCAGGTCGGTGATCAACACCATTCAGGAGCATGACTCGGTGGCGCGGTTTTGCAAGCTCGGCGCCAAGGTCGAATTCGGCAACCCGATCTTCACCGACGAACACGCCATTAGCCTGGGCGGCAAAACCATCTCCGCTCGCGCCTGGGTCATCGCCACCGGCTCGTCGCCGGAAATTCCTCTCATCGAAGGGCTGGCGACCACCCCCTACCTGACCAACCGCGATCTCTTCTCGCTGGACAGACTGCCCGACTCAATGATCATTCTCGGCTGCGGCCCCATTGCCGTGGAAATGGCCCAGGCCTTCTGCCGCCTGGGCACCAAGGTAACGGTGATCCAGCGCAGCGGCCAGATCTTAAGCAAGGAAGACCGGGACCTGGCCGGGATCGTCCAACAGGCCCTGGAGGAGGAGGGCGTCACCTTTCTCCTGAACACGGCGGTGGTTCGGGTGGGTGATCTGGGGCGCGAGCGGGAGGTGGTGGTGAAAAATGCGGCAGGCGAGACCGTGACCCTCCGGGGCGAGGCGATCCTGGTCGCCCTGGGCCGCTCCGCCAACGCGGCCGGCCTTGGCCTGGAGAAAATCGACATCCCTTTCGATCATAAAAGGCTCACAGTGGACAGCCATCTGCGCACCAGCCACCGCCATATCTATGGGGCAGGCGACGTCATCGGCGGCCATCAATTCACCCATGTCGCCGGGTATGAAGGCAGTGTGGTGTTGAGCAATGCGGTGTTCCATCTGCCTAAAAAAGCCGATTACAGCCTGGTGCCCTGGTGCACCTATACCCACCCGGCCCTGGCCAGCATCGGCTTCAACGAAAAACGCGCCCAAAAGGCTGGCATCGAATACACGGTCTGGAGCGAGGAGTTCAGCAATAACGACCGGGGGTTGGCCGAGGGAGAAAGTGTCGGCCGGATCAAGCTGCTGCTGGACCGCAGGGGAAGGCCGCTCGGCGTTCAGGTTCTCGGCCCCCAAGCCGGGGAGCTTCTAGGCGAGTGGATTGCGGTGCTGAACGGCGGGATAGGGCTATCCAAGATTGCCTCGGCCATCCACCCCTACCCCACTCTGGGCGAGATCAACAAAAGGGTGGCAGGCGCGGTTTTTGCCAAAAAGATATTTTCCGCCCCCGTGCGCAAGGGCCTCCGATTCTTTTTCGGCCTCAGAGGCAGTGGTTGCAGCCCGTAAAAAATATAATGTCGCTATCGGTGACAGAAATGACATGCCCGCTCCAGGCATGAGCGGGCACGATCATGTGGAACTCCCTCCATGTGCAGTCATTTCGAGTCGACGAACCGTCCGGCGATAGCCTTCATCTCGTCGGCAATGGCGGCAAAAGCATCGGTTACATCCGGGTCGAAATGACTTCCTTTGCTCTCCAGTATTATTTCAAGGGCCTTTTCGTGGGGAAAACTCTCCTTGTATACCCGACGACTGATCAGTGCATCGAAAACGTCCGCCAGGGCCATCAACCGGGCGCAAACGGGAATCGCGTCACCGGATAACCCTTGAGGATAGCCGCTGCCGTCCCATTTTTCATGGTGGCTCAGGGCAATCTGCTTGGCGCAGGACAAAAATTCCATCTCCATGCCGCTTTCGGTTTCGGCACGTTCAATCGCCTCCTTGCCCAAGGTGGTGTGCATTTTCATAATTTCGAACTCTTCCGGCTCGAATTTCCCAGGTTTAAGCAGGATGCTGTCGGGAATACCGACCTTGCCGATGTCGTGGAGGGGGGCAGACTTTACCAAAACTTCGATCTGGTACGGCGTCAAATAGGCGGAAAAACGCGGATGCGTTTTTAGTTTCCCGGCCAATGCCCCGACGTACTGCTGGGTACGCCGTATGTGGTTGCCGGTTTCGTTGTCACGCGTTTCGGCAAGGGAAGCCATTGCCAGGATCGTCACGCTCTGGATCGCCGTCACTTCCCGCGTTCGCCTGGCAACCTCATTTTCCAGAAAGGTATTTTGGTCCTTGAGGAAATCGCGGGCGACCTTGTTCTCAAGGTGCGTCTTGATCCGAGCCAAAACGATGGGGGGACTGACCGGCTTGGTGATGTAATCAACAGCTCCCATTTCCAGCCCCAGCTTCTCGTCCTCCATTTCGCTCATCGCAGTCAGAAAGATGATTGGAATGTCGCCCGTGGCCCGATCTGCCTTCAATTCCCGGCAGACATCGTAACCGGAAAGGCCCGGCATCATGATATCAAGCAAAATGAGATCGGGAGGGTTTTCGCTCCGCGCAATCTTCAAGGCCCGTTCCCCGTTGCTGGCTCCCTTGACGGTATAATGCTCCTTGAGCAAACTAAACATAAGAGTCAGGTTGTCGGGCGTGTCGTCTACGACGAGGACTGATGGTTTCGGCAAATCGGACGGGGTCATTACCAGGTTACCTCCTTTCCTTTGATCCGCTGATGCCCCGCAGGGCCTCAATGGCGGCATCAACATCAAAGCCTGCAACAGCCAGAGCTACCTTTTTTATCTCCTCGGCCAGAGGCGTTCCTTTCGTTGCCGCCACAAGCTCTTCAACGGCATCACCGGCCGCCAGGTCATCGTTTTCCAGCAGCGCCAGCAGTCTTTCGATCAGGGGTTGCAGTTCCCTCGTATCAAATCGTGCGGCATCGGCCTCCGCCATATCTGCATCCAGGATTGCCAGGCCGTCTATGACCGGTTGCAACGCATCGAGCGTCACAGCCAACAACCGGTCGATTTCGTCCTGTAGGGCCATATCGCGACAGGCGTATTCCAATTGGCCGGCGGTACGCTGCACCTCCTTTGCGCCGATATTGCCGGCGGTGCCCTTGAGTGTATGTGCCGCTCGGGCGGCTGCCGTGGCATCCGGATCTCGCCGCGCCAGCTCGAAAGCCTCGGCGAAGTCGCCCTGGCTGCCACGAAACTTGGCGAGCAATTTTCGGTACAAAGAATGGTTGTTCATGGTGGTGGCAAGTCCGGCCTTCGTGTCGATTCCGGGCAGATTCGGCAGTATCTCTGGGGGTGTTTCGGTCATCGGCTGCGTGTCTGTACCCGACGCTGGATCAGCCGGGTTGGCTGGCACGATCCAGCGGGCAAGGGTCTCGAACATGGCCTTGACGTTGAGCGGCTTACCGATATGATCGCACATCCCCACGCTAAGAACCTTTTCCCGCTCTCCGGCGATGACGTTGGCGGTCATCGCAATGATCGGCAATGTCGCCCAATCCGGATTCCGCCGTATCCGGCGGGTTGCGGTGTAGCCGTCCATCACCGGCATTTGGCAATCCATCAGCACCCCATCAAACCGGGCATCTACGGCCAGCACATCAAGCGCTTCCTGGCCGTTCGTGGCCAGCACAACCTCGATGCCTGCGTTCCCCAGCAGTTCCATCGCAAGTTCCTGATTCATTTCGTTGTCCTCCACCAGCAGCAACCGGGCTCCCCGAAGCTTGCGCATGGCTTCGCTCTGCTGCAAAGCCCTTGCCGCTATTCGTCCGCGACTGATGATCGTCTTACCCAGCGTTTCGCCAATAGCCTCCAGCAGGGCGGAAGCGGTCACCGGTTTGGTCAGCACCGTGCGCACGGGCACGCCTCGTTTTTCTGCGGAGTTGAGCACATCCTCCCTGCCGTAACCGGTGACCATGAGGACCTTCGGTTCATGGGCAAGTCCCGCTTCCCGCATCTGCTGGATACATTCAACGCCATCAATGGAGGGCATCTTCCAATCCATGAGGACGAGGCCATAGGGCGCAGCCTGCCTGTCCGCCAAGGCGATCATTTCCAGCGCCTGGCGGCCATCGGTAGCCGCTTCGACCTCCATGCCGTAGGTTCTACACATGGTGGCCAAAATCTCCCGGGCAGCGGCGCTGTCATCAGCAACCAATACCCGAATGCCGGCCAATTCATCGGCGCGGATCATGCGACGCGGCGCCTGTTCGGCCTGGAGGCCGAACCTGGCATTAAAATGGAAGGTCGAGCCCTTACCGTATTCGCTCTCCACCCAGATTTTGCCATCCATCAATTCCACAAGATTTTTGGAAATCACCAGTCCCAGACCGGTGCCGCCATATTTACGGGTTGTTGAGCTATCGGCCTGACTGAAGGATTGAAAAAGCTTCTGCTGCTGTTCTTCGGTCATGCCGATTCCTGAATCCTGGACCCAAAAGTGCAATTCCACCTCCTGGGGGGTGAGCGCCACGGGTTCAATGCCGACGATGATTTCTCCGTACTCAGTGAATTTCAGGGCGTTATTGCCAAGATTCACGAGCACCTGCCCCAAGCGCAGCGGGTCACCAATGAGTGCGGTGGGCATCTCCGGGGAAATATTAAAGAGCAGTTCCAACCCCTTGTCCTCCGCCCGAATACCGAGCATGTTGGCCAGGTTGTCCATGATGTCTTCCAATTGAAAGCCAATCGTCTCCATTGAGAGCTTGCCCGCCTCGATCTTGGAAAAATCAAGAATTTCGTTGATGATGCCAAGGAGGTTTTCGGCAGCGCGATGAATCTTCTGGACGTAGTTATGCTGCTTGGGAGTGAGTTCCGTCTGCAAGGTCAAGTACGACATACCGATGACGGCATTCATCGGCGTACGAATCTCGTGGCTCATGTTGGCCAGAAAATCCGCCTTGGCCTGGGACGCCCGCTCCGCTGCCTCCCGGGCGGCGGTCAGTTCGTCCTCGAACTCTTTACGCTCCGTCTGATCCAGAACCACCTCAATCGCCCCGGTGATCCTGCCGTCCGCATCGCGCAGTATCCCCGCGCTGCCCTGGAGCCAGGCATTGCGTCCGTTAGGCATGGAGACATGGCTCTCGGCGAAGAGTGTATCACCCGTTTTCCGTACGTGGCTGTAGGTGCTCTGTAGCAGTTCATGTTCCGGCAGGAAGACCAGATCGATAAGAATCGGCCGCCGTTTGCCGTAGAACGCCACGGCATATTCGTGATCGCCCTTGCCGATGATATCGGCGGCTTCAACGCCGGTCAGCTGTTCGGCAGCACGATTCCAAGCGGTGACGATACCGGCGCTGTCGATGACGAAAGTGGCTCCCGGCAGCAGGTCGATGATCTGGGCCAGCTGACGTTCCGATGCCTGCAACTCTTCCTCAAGTTGCTTGTGTTCCGTAATATCGCGCACCGTCTCGATGGCGCCTATGACGTTGCCTTGGGCGTCGTGCAGCAAGGTGGCATAGGCCTGGACCCAAAGCTCCTTGCCGTTGGGGCGGATATAGGCTTCACCGGAGATAACGTCATCGACAAGGCGGACATACTGGTATCTCTCATAATCCTTCTGGGCGGGGGACAAAACCATATCAAGCATGATCGGCCGCCGTTCACCATAGAAGGGTATCGCATATTCGCGATTCCCCTTCCCGATCATATCGGATGCCCTGGTGCCGGTCATCCGCTCGGCTGCACGATTCCAGGCGGTGATGACGCCGTTTTTGTCGACAACGAAGGCGGCGTCCGGAAATCGGTCGATGATGTCGGCCAGCCTATGTTTGGATGCCTCCAACTCGATTTGGATATTCTTGCGGTCGGTGATGTCCCGGACCGTTTCGATCCCGCCTACAATATTGCCTAAGACGTCGCGCAGCGGCGAGGCGCTGGCCTCGAACCACAGGCCGCGCGAGGCAAAGAAACCCTCTCCGGTAAGAGTGTCTCCCCGCCTCGTGAAATGGCTGTATATTTTTTGGCACTCACTGTCAGCCTCGGATAACAGATCAATGAGGATTGGTCTGCGTTCATCATAAAACGCCACGGCATATTCATAATTGCCCTTGCCGATGATCTCTGCGGCTTTAACACCGGTCATCTCTTCGGCGGCCTGATTCCAAGCGGTGACAATGCCGTTGCCGTCGATGGCGAAGGTGGCGTCCGGCAAATTATTGAGAATGGCCGCCATATGGTGATGCTGCTGTTCCGCGGCGGCTGTCAGGATTTCATTTTGAATGCGAAGACGCAAGGACTGCTCGATGGATATTCCGATTTTTCTGGATGTGGCAGAATAATTCACCCATGCGACACCGGTGGCAAATACGACAAAAAAATCATAAACTGCACCGGCACCGATATGGAACCCCGTCATCACGAGCAAAGGCAAGAACGCGAAATAGGGATAGAGCCCTGGAATAATGGACGTAGAACCCAATCCTACCCCGCATCCCGCGATTATCGCTATATCAATGAATCCCCAGCTGGCATGATCCAATGCCGTGTAGCCGATGATTTCCATCAAAACAAAAACACCCCCGCTCAAAAACACCGTTCTGGCAAATCGTTTTTTCCAGGCGTGAATATTAATTTGAAGGGGCGAGAGTTTGGGAAATTCAGTAATTGTACGGAAACGGACCGTCATAACAATAAGCGTAAAGACCAGGAGAAGTGCTAAATGGCTTAATGGCGCACTTTTCCAGAAAAAAAGGGCCACGCAAAGGATAGTAACCGCCATGGCGACAATCAGATGCTTTTGCTGACAAAACAAAAGCATCTGCTCGATGACCACACGATCATCCAGAGGAATGGAAGTGTTAGTGGATTGTCTCGTGGAGTTCTTCGAAGATTTCATATTTGTATCGCACCCCACTGTTGTCCCATAAAGTAAGTTAGGTTCGACTTGATCTGACATATCGCGTTCTTGAAAGAGCGAGGGTTACGGTTTTTATGGAGGTGTGAATCTGAAACCATTAAAACCTTTGGGACAGCCCTCAGCTACATGGTAACGAAAGAATCATTAAACACAAGGCCGGATTTTTAAGTCGGGCTGAAAAAATTGGCAACACTTTCAAGGCCTGGCAAATGATGGGGCTTTCGAGAAGGATTTTTGTCGACACAAATCTGCGGGAGAAGAAGACGAAGTCAATGACCTGACCGATATAATATGCTGAAAACCGAACTTTAAAACCAGGGGGAGGAGCAGATAGGGTCGCGGTTGTTGGGTAAGCTGTTGCGCACCCAGCGGATTGTCAAACCAGGGGCCAGCAACGAACCGAGGAAGAAAGGATTATTCATTTATCCCAGTGGGGTTGGAAATTTCTCCCTTCCCGACCACAGCGGCCCAAAAATACAATTGACCAATACATTCAAGATGACACTCATTTTTTGAATAGGAAGCTTTGCCTCAGTCTGTTTCTGATAAAGCTAAACCCTGTGCTGACGCATGGAATCCCCGGTCAAATTCAGCCTTAAACTTCCTTCAACCAGACGATCCATAATGGCCTCTGCAATGGTCTTGTTGCCGTTTCTCAACTAACTATGCCAGATTTCCACAGGTAACTGGCTGTCAGCAATAATAGATACGCGCTTAAAGCCTCACAGCCTTTCCGGTAGTAAGCCTGGCGAGTCTTCTATATTCATCTTGCTGATAATATTAATAAATTCCTGCTGAAAAACCGGGATTTGGCTGTTTTTTAAAAATGCTGCATACCAGGTCACCGGCAATCCGCCTTTGGTGATGGGCCGGGCCGTAATCCCGGTTGTTTCAAGAGAGCTGTTGAGTGCCCATCGCGGAAAGACCCCGAGACCGAACCCGGAGGCCACCATTTCGACAATGGCGTGGGGTTGGCCGACCGTCATGAACCGTTTGGGCTCCAGACCGTTTGCTTTGAGGGCAAGCTGGTAAAATCGGCTGGCTCCTTTTTCCGTATGGGAGATAAGATTAAACCTGCTGAAATCCTCGTATTGTACACAGGCACGGGCGCGCAAGGGATGATCGGCGGGCATGATGCAGACCAACTGATCGGCAAATAACGGCACATAGGTGTATTGCTCATCCGGCACGGTTGCCGCGGTGATGATGAAGTCAAATTTTTTGCTTTCCAGATCATTGGCCAAGTCACGGGAGGTGCCGATCTCAAACTCGATGTTGGGAAACTTCTTTTGGAAGAATCGGATAACGCCGGGCAGCCATTTGTAGCAGAAGATGCATTGGATACCGACCTTGAGTTCGCCCTGTTCGCCCGAGACGATTTTGGCGATTTCAAGCTCCGCATCCTCGAGCGTCAGGATGACCTGTTGCGCCGACTCCAGAAGTTTTTTGCCGATGGGGGTGAGGAGCATGACTTTCCGGGTCCGGAAAAACAGGTCTACCTTCAGCTTGCCTTCAATATCCTTGAGCTGTTGGCTGAGCGCGGATTGGGAAATGCACAGCCTTGCCGCCGCCTTGGTCATATTGCCGGTTTCCGCAATGGTGCAGATCATTCGGAGATGCTTGACTTCCAGGTGGTTCATACAGGTATGATTAACCGTCCTTATCGATATGATTATTTAAATTCATTTTACTTATACAATCGGCCGTCGTATTTTCCAAGCATAAACAACGCGGACTGCCGGTGACCAGCACGGGCAGCCCATTACCCTCGGCACATACTGAAAGGAGACCCACATGGCGCTGATCAGCACGGTTTCACCCGAAAACGCGGAAGGCATTATTAAGGAAGGCTACGACATGTTCATGAAAAGAATCGGCATCATCCCCAGGCCCTTGGAGATGATGAGCGTCAGCCCGGCCCTCTTTGAACTACAGCTCCGGAGAGTCGAGTATTTCGCGAAGCATCCGACATTGAGCTTTGCCTTACTGGCGCACATCCGTTACCTGGTGGCCCATAATCTTGGCTACGGTTTCTGTCTGGATCTCAACAAACATATCTTGAAAAAGCAGGGGGTCGAGGAGGCTGATATCCGCAAAATGGAGGCTGACCCGTCCCAGTCACTGCTCGAAGAGAACGAAAGCGCCATGCTGGCCTTTGTCGTCAAGGCGGTCAAGGCTCCCGGCTCCGTGTCTGCGGAGGAGATCCAAAAGCTCAAGGATATGGGATGGGAAGACAGGGATATGGTAGACGCCCTGGCCCAAGGGGTCAGCATGATCGATCACGCCATTATGATGCAGGTTTTCCAAATGGACCAAAACTGCATGGTCGGTTGATAAACAATGCGCCGCAACACTGAGACTCAACCTGCCCGCGCCGGATGATGCTGAAATATCGGAATGTTCATCAAGGTCAGATTGAGGCGATTGTTAAAATTTTAACGCATTGTTCCTTGGGTTTTGGTGCTGGTGGTGGGGCTTTAGGTTTTATAGTGGTCCCTGTGGTAATCAAGACTATGAATGGCAAAGAAAATTAATTAGGACAGATCAAGAATAGAAGCTGACAAGAAACTGGACCGGAATTACCCGCGTTCTTTCAAGGGCAATCTCTCAGCCGCCAATTATTTCACTGTTATACGTTACAGGAGAAGTAGATGAAGGAAACGTTGAAACCCGGTATCCGATATGAGCACAAATTCATAGTTCCCCAATCGAAAACCGTCCCAGCGCTCTACCCGGAGTCAGACGAGTTCATGGCAATGCCCGAAGTCTTTGCTACTGGCTTCTTAGTCGGTTTTCTTGAATGGGCCTGCATCAAGGCAATCAACCCCCATCTCGACTGGCCACAAGAACAAACAGTTGGAACACACATCGACGTAAGCCACGAAGCGGCAACACCACCTGGCCTTGAAGTTACAGCAACGGTTGAGTTGAAAGAAGTCGAAGGGCGGAAGCTTGTTTTTATTGTGGAAGCCCACGATAGTATAGACCTAATCTCCAAGGGGCGACATGAACGGTTCGTTATCAATAAAGAAAAATTTGATACCAAGCTTGGCGCCAAAAGGCGTAACGCATAACCCTCCGCTCAAGCGGGAAAGACCTATTCCACCGTAACGCTCTTGGCCAGGTTCCGGGGCTGATCCACGTCGCAGCCGCGCAGCACCGCGATCTCATAGGCCAGCAGCTGTAGGGGCAGCACAAAGAGGATAGGGTTCAGCTCCTCGTGGCAGAGCGGCACCGTAATTACCTGCTCGGCGATGCGCTTGCAGTTTTTATCGCCCGCATTGGCAACGAGAATGATCCTGCCGCTCCGGGCCTTGACCTCTTCCACATTGGAAATGACCTTTTCATAGACGCTGTCCTTGGGGGCCAGGGCCAGCACCGGCATGTCCCGGTCGATGAGGGCGATGGGACCGTGCTTGAGTTCGCCGGCCGCATAGCCTTCGGCATGGATGTACGATATCTCTTTCAGCTTCAACGCCCCTTCCAGGGCAATGGGGAAATTGCTCCCCCGACCCAGATAGAGAAAATCCCGGCTCTGGGCAAAAGCCTCGGCAATGCGGGCTGTTTCCTCCTGCAAGCGGGGCAGCTCCTGCTCCATGAGCGCTGGAAAATCGAGGAGGGCCTGGCCAATGGCCTTGCGCTCTTTGGCAGTCATGGTCTTGCGGATCTCACCCAGGAAAAGGGTGAGCAACAGCAGGGCCGTGAGCTGGCAGGTGAAGGCCTTGGTCGAGGCCACCCCGATCTCCGGACCGGCATGGGTGTAGATCGTGCCGTGCGACTCACGGGTGATGGTGCTGCCCAGCACGTTGCAGATGGCGATGACCTTGGCCCCCATTTTCTTGGCCAGTCGCAACCCCGCCAGGGTGTCGGCGGTTTCGCCGGATTGGGAGATGGGCACCACCATCACGGTGTCGTCAAGCAGCAGACGGCGATAGCGGAACTCCGAGGCGATATCCACCTCAACCGGAATACCCACCCATTTTTCCAGCCAGTATTTGGCCACCAGGGCCGCATGCCAGGAGGTGCCGCAGGCCACCAGGGAGATGCGGCTGATCTTCTTCAACTCCGCCGCGCTCAAACCTATCTCCGGCAGCTGCACCCTGCCGGTTTCCGGGTCGAGCCGCCCCCGGAAGGTATTGAGGATGGCCTGGGGCTGCTCAAAAATCTCCTTAAGCATGAAATGCCGGTACCCGCCCTTCTCGGCCATGGCCGCGTTCCACTCGATGGTCTTGATCTTCTTGACCACTTTCCGGCCATTGGCCAGGGTCATCACCTGCCATTCCCCCTGTTTGAGGACGGCGAGCTCCCCATCCTCCAAAAAAACCACCTGATTGGTGTAGGGCAGCAAGGCCGGGATATCCGAGGCCATAAGGCAGCCGCCCCCCTCGGTAATCCCCAAAACAAGAGGGCTTTGGTGTCGCACCGCCACCAGCCGGTCCGGCTGGCCAGCCCACAAAACCCCGATGGCGTAGGAGCCTTCGACCTTTTTCAGGGCCTGGCGCACCGCCTTGACCAGGTCGCCGCCAGCGAGCTGTTCCTCGATGAGATGAGCCAGAACCTCGGTGTCGGTTTCCGAACAAAAGACATGCCCACGGCCCCTCAGCTCTTCCCGGAGGGTATGATAATTCTCGATAATCCCGTTATGGACCACAACCAAGTCGCCGCTGCAATCGCAGTGCGGGTGGGCATTGACCTCGGAAGGCGCGCCGTGCGTGGCCCAGCGGGTATGGCCCAGGCCGATGTGGCTGTCGCGGTCCCGCACCGATTCCAGCAGCTCTTCGAGCTTGCCGAGCTTGCCCGCAGCCCGGTGCTTCTGGAGCTTGCCGCCGTGGACATACACCACCCCGGCCGAATCATAGCCCCGGTATTCCAGCCGCTTTAAGCCTTCCAACAAAATAGGCAAAACATGACGCTGTCCCACATAACCGACTATTCCGCACATACTCCGCTTCCTTTTTTGTTTTTCGTAGGGGCTACAACTCGTTCATATGAAACGAAAAAACATGGCTCAATATCTAAAATTGTAAACGTTCAGCAGCGCCGCTTCGCTGCTGCCGCAGATGCGCGAAAGAGGTCTGCGAAGTGTGCTGTTGCACATGAGCAGGCCGATGACAAAGCAGATGCGGTGCTGCTGAGCGTTTACAACTACAGGGCGAAACCCTGTCTGGATCTGGCAACCGCTTGCGGCAAAAGGGCCAACAGGGCCGCAACCTCTGCCTCGGTATTATAACGGCTGAGACTAATGCGCAGGGTCCCGTGCAGGAAGGGCTCCGGCACCCGCATAGCCCGCAGGACATGCGAGGGGTCGAGATCTCCGCTCTCGCAGGCGGCATGGGCGGAAACCGCGATGCCGCCCGCATCGAGATCCTGGATCAGCCCTGCCGAGGCCGCATGCCGAAAACTGACGTTGATGGTGTTGACCAGCCGGGGCGAGGCAGCGCCGTTGATCCGCACCTCGGGGATCGCGGCGATAATGCCCGCCTCAAGCCTATCCCGCAGCGCGGCCAGCCGCTGATGCGCCGCCTCGTCCACAGCCATGGCCAGCGCACAGGCCTGGCCCAGACCAACCAGGCCGGGCACGTTTTCGGTGCCGGACCTCCGGCCATGTTCCTGACCAGACCCCATGATCAACGGGGTAAACGGCGCGGTCCGCCTGACATAGAGCGCCCCCACCCCTTTTGGCCCATGCAGCTTGTGCCCGGCAATGGTGAGATAATCCACCTCCAGCGCTTCCGCCGGAAGAGCCGCCTTACCCGCCAGCTGGATAGCGTCGCAGTGGAACAGCACGCCCCGCTCCCGGCAGATGGCAGCGATCTCGGCAATAGGCCAGATCACCCCGGTTTCGTTGTTCGCCCCCATGAGGGAGACCAGAGCGGTGTCCGGCCGGATCGCGGACTTGAGCGTGTCGAGATCAAGTCCGCCGTTCTCGTCCACCCCCAGCAGCTCCACCTCGTAGCCCTGGGTTGTAAGAAATTCCAGGGGCGCCAGAACCGAGCCGTGCTCGACCTGGGAGGAGATGATGTGCTTCT
>CAYTVV010000060.1:0-15753 GCA_964441875.1 uncultured Desulfurivibrio sp. | reverse complement strand
CTGGAAGAGATTCCGGTGGTGGAGGCGGAGGACAACCGTTGGGTGGTGGGGATGCTCAAGCGCCGTGAGGCTATCGCCGCCTACAACAAGGAAGTGATCCGGCGGGGAATCAGTGAGCGGAGCGGGCCGGTTTCCATGGCCTCCGGGGAGCAATGATGTTGATGCGTTGCACTTTCATTTTGAATCTGTGATAAAATAAAGGAGGTCTTCAGCCTTTTATTTTTCCAGAGAGGGAAGCACCCATGCCCAAAAAGATTCTGGTGGTGGACAACCATCCTCTTATCCTTGAGCTTATGTCCAGCTTTCTGGAAAAGGATGGACATGAGGTGCGCGTCGCCCAGGATGGCCTTTCCGCGCTTGATGTCCTTGAGGGGTTTGTCCCGGAGATCATGTTCGTCGACTTGGTCATGCCCAACATCAGCGGGGACAAGCTGTGTCGCATTGCCCGCAGCATGCCCCACCTGCGCGAGGTGTTTATCGTAGTCCTTTCCGCCATTGCCAGCGAAGGTGAAACCGATTTTCTTTCCTACGGCGCCGATGCCTGTATCGCCAAGGGGTCGGTTAAGAACATCTTTCTCCATGTCCAAGAGCTCATCGCGAATTCCGACAAACGGGCAGCCCGCGAGCGGGAGCCACGGGTTCTCGGGCTTGACGGTATCCATCAGCGTGAAATCACCTTAGAGCTATTGCGCTCGAAAAAAAATCTGGAGCTGGTTCTTGACCACATGTCCGAAGGGGTGGTCCATTTTACCCGCGCGCAGAAGATCATCTATGTGAATGCCAGCGCCATCGTCTTGTTTGACCAGCCTGAGGAGAAAATTCTGGGCGAGAACTTTTCCGGTCTTTTTGCGGAACCAGATGCCTCCACAGTGCGCCTTCTTGTCGAGGCAGTCAACCCGCAGCGCTCCGTGTGTGCGGGGGAGGATGAAAAAATTCTTCTTGGCGAAAAGCGGCTGTTGCTCAATTTTCTCTCCATTCCGGAAGACGAGAGCGGCACGATCCTTGCCCTGGTTCGCGACATCACCAAGCGCAAAGAGGATGAAGCGCGGGTGCGGGAGAATGGCGAGTATCTCTCCAGGCTCGTTGCGGAACGGACTATTAGTCTGACCCAGACAAACTCACAGCTGCACAAAGAGATAGCCGAACGGAGCAAGGCCGAAAAGAGTTTGGCCAGAGCGCACCGGCGTCTGCTCACGGTGCTCGACAGCCTTGACGCGATTATTTATGTGGTCAACATGGCCAGCTATGAGATTCTCTTTATGAATCGTCATGCCCGGGATATTTTTGGGGATGGCGCCGGCCGGATATGCTGGACGGTTATGCAGTGCGGCCAGGATGGCCCCTGTACTTTTTGCAGCAATGAAAAGGTACTGGCCAACAATGCCGCCAAGCGAGGTCGGGGCGACGTGTACGTCTGGGAAAATCAGAACACCGTGACCCATGAATGGTACGAACACCATGACCGGGTCATCAAGTGGATGGGGGATATTTGGGCAAAGCTCAGTATCGCCACGGATATCACGGAGCGGAAAAACGAGGAAGCATTGGAACGGGAAGCACGGGAACTCCTGGAGCTGCGGATCGGCCAGCGCACGACGGAGGTGGAAAAGATTCATCGACAGCTGCTGCATGCGGAAAAATTGAGCGCGGTGGGCAAGCTGGCCGCCTCCATCGCCCATGAATTCAATAATCCGATCTGCGGCATCCGTAATGTGTTGGATGGCCTGAAGCGGCGGGCTATTTTGGGGGGCGAGGATCTTCAAATGGTTGAGCTTGCCATTCGGGAGTGCGGACGCATTGCCAGGCTTACCAAGGATTTGCAAAGTTTTAATCGTCCGACCACAGGCAAGGAGGATCGGGTTGATGTGCATGCCGCCCTGGAGGATATTCTGCTGCTCTGCCGAAAGAATCTAAAAAACAAGAGGATCTCCCTGGTCAAGGAATTCGCTCCGTCATTGCCGGGGATACAGGCGGTGGAGGATCAGCTTAAACAGGTTTTCCTCAATCTTCTCACCAACGCCGAGGAGGCGATTACCGCGGAGACCGGCACAATAACCGTGCGGACAGAGGTGAGGCAGGGATATGTCGCGGTGCAGTTTCAAGACAGCGGTTATGGGATTGTTTCGGAGAATAAGGAAAAGATTTTTGAGCCGTTTTTTTCCACAAAGTCAACGGCCAAGGGCACGGGTCTTGGCCTATCGGTAAGCTACGGCATCGTGACCAGGCATGGCGGAACAATCGAGGTGGAGAGTACACCCGGCATCGGTTCCACCTTTACGGTTCTTTTGCCGGTGGAGGGACGGACATGATGGCGGAAGCGGGCCAATGGCGTAAAAGTATACTTTTGGTCGACGATGAAGAGCTCATCCGGCGCACCTTGCGCCGGGATATCGAGGAAATAGGGTATGGCGCCACTGCTGTCGCCGATGGGGAAACCGCGCTTGCCGTCTTGCAGGAGCATTATTACGATCTGGTGCTGACAGACCTGCACATGGAAGGGATTTCGGGGATAGAAGTCCTTAAGGGGGCAAAGGCGAGGAGCCCGGATATCGGGGTGATCATCCTCACCGGATTCGGTGACATCTCTTCCGCCATTGAGGCCTTGCGGAACGGGGCTGATGATTATTTGCTCAAGCCCTATGCCTATGAGGATCTGGCCCTGCGTCTCAGGAATTGTCTTGAAAAACAGGAGCTAAAAAAACGGTTGAAGGTCTATGAGGATATTCTCTCCATCTGCTCGGTATGTAAAAAAATCAGAAATGATAAGGGGCAGGAGCCTGGTAACGGGGATTGGATGAGTATTGATGAATATATGCGCAGAGCGGGAGGGTTGCGGCTGTCGCATGGCTATTGTCCGAACTGTTACGAGAAGTTTATGCAGGATATGGAGACGTTCAATTCTGTCCACAAGGAATAATGGCCTTCAAATCGTAACCCGTCCCCCGTATTTTTCCCGTATTGTATTTTGCGCTCGTTGTGTGATAGGGTTCTTTTTTTATAATCCGAGCGGCAGAAAAAATACAATGATTGACAAGATGAAATCCCTGGCCCCGCTGTGCAAGAGGGCCTATGCCTGCCGCGAGGACCATACGTATTGTCGGCCGGCTTTTCCCATTGATGGGGATAATTTTTATTTTGTCGGCCACGGCGACGAAGAGTGCCCTTACAAGAAAAAATACGGTAGCCTGCATACCTGTGATTGCCCGGTACGGCTGGAAATTTATCAGCGGTATAGAATCTGACATCCCCCCGCCGAATCCTTTAGTTCAAATTTAGTTCTCCCCTCCGATTTATTGCCGGGCGTTTGCCCCGATTATGGCTTCCCTCCGTGGTCCAGGCAGCGACAAACACCCTCCTGCCAGCGTTCGATCTGCTCCCGATAAGGTTTTGCCGAAGATTCCATTCCGCACGCCGTGCAGAGTACTGTGGCGTTGTGTCAGCGTCCGGCAACGACTGCCTCGCCCCCGCAGAAGATGCAGGCAAGACGAAGTTCCGGGCAATCGGCTGCGGCGGGGTTGTTCGATTGGTTGGCTGGGGGCATGGGTTCACTGTGACCGTTTTTTTATGATTGTGCAGGTATAATGGTGGAATATGAAACTTTCAGAAGGGATCGTCAACCTTCAAAGTTGCCGAAGGCTTTTTCCGCAGGGTTCAGGGGATGGATGTCTGTCCGTTGTCTTGGCTTTAAAGAAAAAAATCGATTTGCAAGGTGGAGGGGAGCGTGCTAGGTTGGCATGGTCATTTCAGGGAAGAGACTCCCGCAGTCTCGGCCCCAACTTTTTTTTTGGAATATCTTTGCCATGTCGGATAACGCCCCACCAAAGCCCCGCATTTATATCCTCGATGATGAAATCGTCACGGTTCGTCGCCTTGTTCAGGCCCTGGCCAAGGATGGCTACGAGGTGGAAGGTTTTATTGCTGCGGGGGAGGCAATGTCCCGGATTGCCGAACATCCGCCCGAGGTGCTGGTTACGGATGTCCGGCTTATCGATGCGGACGGCATGGAAATTCTCCAGCGGGTCACCATGCTGGCCCCCCAGACCAAGGTCATCCTGATGACCGGCTATGCGGCGGTTGATCATGCAGTCCAGGCCATGAAGGCCGGGGCTTTCCACTACCTGGCCAAGCCGTTTAAGCTTGAGGAATTGCGCAACACCATCAGCGACGCCTTGCGCCATCCTGGAAAATCCGGCTCTGATCTCGCGGACCCAGGCCCGGTCGACCGTTTTGCCGGGATCATCGGGGCCTCCCCTGCCATGCAGGAGATCTTCAAGACCATCCGCCAGATTGCCCCGCTCAACTGCAATGTCCTCATCCAGGGCGAAAGCGGCACCGGCAAGGAGCTTGTCGCCCGCGCGCTTCACCATACCAGCGACCGCGCCCAGCACCCGTTCATCCCTTTCAATTGCGGGGCGTTCAGCGAAGAGCTGGTGGCCAATGAACTTTTTGGCCATGAAAAGGGGGCCTTCACCGGCGCGGTCAGCACCAAGCTGGGCCTGCTTGAGGCGGCGCAAGGCGGCACGGTTTTTCTCGACGAGGTCGGGGAGATGCCCATCCCCATGCAGATCAAGCTGCTGCGGGTTATCCAGGAGCGGACCTTGCTCCGGGTGGGCGGCGTGGCCCCGGTCAGCATCAATGTCCGGCTCATTGCCGCCACCAACCGGGATATCGACAAGATGATCGCTGCCGGTGAGTTTCGCCAGGATCTTTTTTACCGGTTGAAGGTGGTGATGATCAATATCCCCCCTTTGCGCAAGCGGCAGGAGGATATTCCTCTGCTGGTCGATCATTTCGTCACCCTCATTGCCACCCAATTCGGCAAACCCGTGCCGGAGATTGCCGCAGATTTTTCCGGGATGCTCTCCGCCTATACCTTTCCCGGCAACGTCCGGGAATTGCAGAATATTGTCGAGCGCGCCATTGCCCTCTCCCGGGAACCGGTTCTTACCGCCAGGGATCTTCCGCCCGATATCTTTTTTGCCGAAACCCAGCCCATCCCTCCGGAAAAAGCCGCCAGCCACCTGAAGGTCTTGGAGCAGGAGCATATTATCGACATGTACCGGCGCACCGGCTTCAACCAGACGGAAACCGCCCGTCAGCTCGGCATCTCCCGCACCACCTTGTGGCGGCGCCTCAAAGATTTTAATCTGTTTTCCGAGAAATAATCGCCTTTTCTTCTGATTTTTCGGGGTTTCCCAGCCTGGTTGTTTCAATCGGAAACAGTTGTTTCAACTGTAAAAAACTATTTGATTACAGTAAGTTATGAAATTAGTGTTTCAATGGTGAACAGTCGAGCCATTGTCCTCCTCTCTGTAAATCATGTAAAACAACCTGCAAACAATAAGATATGTGTAGTGGCACGCTTCATGCTAAATGCTCCGGCAATGATTGCCCGAACAGGGCAGCCGAGGAGCGCTCATGGAAGCTGGCATTGCCCTTCTCCTGACCGGAACCTACGCCGATCTCCCCGCCGTTGTCCACGCCATTGACCTTGCCAAACGGACCAGCGGAAGCGTCCATGCCGCTTTCAGGGCTGAGCGGAAGGCAGAGAGAAAAAACAAGGCATTCGGGGAGACACGGGGAGACCTTATCTCGCTGGCGACCGGACTCGGCAGCCAGGAGGGGGTCAGCATCCATGCCCACATCCTGGAAAGGCTGTCGGGGGAGCCGCTGCTTCGGTTTCTCTGCGCCCAGCGTATTTTTTGTCTGGTTCTTGGGGTTAGTGATCAACAGGCATTCGAGCGGAAAACTGCCTGGATAGACCTGCTCCGCAAACAACTTGCAGCAAGAAATAATTGGTACCTGCCGGTTCTCTGGTCTGTCGTCACAACGCCTTGGGATGACCCTGCCCTTGAGCACATTATTACCAGATGCAAACAGTCGGCCCCCAGCAGTTCTGCCGTGGAAACACTCATTGACAGCCTGCGAAGGGATCGATACAACTTTAATAGTATTGAAACAAAGTAAGACAGTGTAAAGGAGGAGCACAATGTACATGTATCTGCCAATAGCTCTCACCAGCGTGAATTATCTGGTGGTGATGGGCCTGGGATTAGCGGTCGGGTTGTTGTCCGGCCTTTTCGGGGTGGGCGGGGGATTTCTCATGACCCCGCTTTTGATGATGATCGGCATTCCGCCGACAATCGCGGCGGCAACGGACGCTAATCAGATCGTGGCTGCTTCCGCTTCTGGAACCATTTCCCACTGGCGCCTCGGCAACGTGGATTTCAAGATGGGCCTCTATCTTTTGATCGGCGGGTTTGCCGGCGGTGCGGGCGGGGTACAGGTTATCAAATTACTGCGTGCCACCGGCGGCGCGGATTTTCTCATCAAGATGACCTATGTGGTTATGCTGGGTGGAGTCGGCAGTTTCATGTTCGTTGAAAGCCTCAATGCCATGCGGAAAACCAAGAAGGCTTCAGTCACAGCTGCTCCGGCGGCTGCCCCGAAAAAGAAAAAGGGCGGATTTTTCGCGGCCCTGCCCATGCAGACCTACTTTGAAAAATCCGGGGTTACCCATTCGGCCCTGGTCCCGCTTTTTCTTGGCACCTTTGTCGGGGTGCTTGCCGCGATCATGGGGGTCGGCGGCGGCTTTCTCATGGTGCCGGTGATGATTTACATGCTGCGGATGCCCATGCATGTGGTGGTGGGAACCAGCTTGTTTCAGATTCTTTTCACCTGCATCGAGGTTACCTATCTCCAGGCCTACTCCAACCACACGGTTGATTTCATCCTGGCTATTATTCTTTTGGTGGGTTCCGTGTTCGGCGCCCAGATCGGCACCGTGCTGGGCCGCAAGCTTCATGGCGACCAGCTGAAGATTTTGCTTTCCATCATCGTTCTTGCCGTAACGGTCAAGATTGTTCTGGAACTGGTGATGGAGCCTTCCATTCTTCTTTCCTACGCGGGAGGCCACTAAGATGAAACGTGCCATCATGAATTCCACTCGATTTTTTATGGCCATGGCTCTGGTGCTGTTCGGCCTTGCCACCGTGTCTGTTCCTGCGGCCCAAGCGCTTACCTGCTCGGTCACTCCGGACAATATTCCCATAACCTTCACCTATCATGGCGCGCAATTGGCAATCACCGGCCAGAGTGCGAGCACCGACGACCTGGTCGTCACCATCACCAGCGAACCTGTTGATACTGCCTTGAGAAACTATGAAAAGGTAGGCGGTCTGGTCTGGATGAAAAAGGGGTCCCTTGAATTCAAGGATGCGCCCCGTGTATATCTGTTGCACAGCACCGCCGATCTGGACCGTATCCTGAACGTGGCTGACCGCAATCAATATCTGCTCGGTTATGACGCTCTGCGCGGGCATATCCGCATTGAAGACAGCGCCGGGAATCCGGCGGACGGAAAATGGTTCGACGAATACCTTAAGTTCAAAAAAGAGGAAAATGTTTACAACGTCCAGGAAGGAACCGTTATCCGGACGCATGGCGAGGCCGGCAACACGTACAAAGTGGACGTTGCCTGGCCGTATCAGGCGCCTCCGGGAATATATACGGTAAATGTGCTTGCCGTCAGGAACGGCAATGTGGTAGAGCGGGCTTCGGCCAATATTGAAGTCAAGAGTACAGGGCTGGTTGCGGCCCTGTCAAAGATGGCCTTTGATCAGGCTGGATTGTATGGCATAATGGCTGTTATTGTCGCTCTGCTCGCCGGCTTGGGTGTGGGGGCAATCTTCAAGAAGGGTGGCGGCAGCCACTGATCTCATTTTTTAGTTTTTTTTTTATACGGCGTGGGGTAGGTTAAGCAGATTCTTAATCTGCTCTTACGCCGTTTCTTTTTTCAGGAGCGCAACATATGGTCCTCAGTGATCTCCTGAAAGGTTTTTCCTTCCCAAACTGGTTCACGTCCAAGGTCTGTCGGCCTCTGCCTCTGGTGTTCTTCCAGTTCCGCGAGGTGCTCAAGGCAAACAATCAGGCCCTTGAGATCATCGCTGACATGGGGGAAAAACTCAGCGGCGAGTATCTTTTTGATCTCCGCTACGTGGAAGCCACGGTTGAGGAGATGATCGCCGCCATGCGCCGCGCCATTGCCGCAATCAACATCCTGACCCAGGATCAGCACACGGCGCTCCAGGAGGTATTCACCCCCATGGAGGCCAGGATTCGGGCGATCCTCAACAAACGGGATGATCGTGACGGCCCGTCCCTGCTCTGGCTTACCGAAATCGAGGACCGGCATTGGCCTCTGGTGGGCGGCAAGGCCGCGCATCTTTCCGAACTGCTCAACAACCCCAAGGTCCTTGTCCCGGAAGGGTTTGTCATCACTACCCGGCTGTTTCATGATCTGCTGGACCTGAACGGGCTGAGGCCGGAGTTTGACCGGTTTGAGCAGATGCTGTCCGAGCATCTCCCCGATGAAGAGGGCCTTGAGGCGTTGCGCTGTCTTCTTCAGGAAAAGGTGCTCTTGGCCGAGCCGCCAGCCGGGTTTCTTGATATGCTGACCCAATCCCTTGCGCGGCTTGCGGCCATTGGCGAACTCCCTCTTTTTCTCGCGGTCCGCAGCAGCGCCCAGGAAGAGGACATGGATTTTTCCTTTGCCGGGCAGTTCCATTCTGTTTTGCAGGTTCCTCCCCAGGCAGAGGCGGTATATCACGCTTACCGAGAGGTGGCGGCCAGTCTTTTTGGCGCCAAGGCCATTCGTTATCGTCGCCAGGTCTTTCCCGAAGGCGGCACCATGTCCATTGCCGCCTGCTGTCAGCGCATGATTCGGGCCAAGGCCAGCGGGATCATCTATTCCGTTGATCCCATGGAACCAGGGTCACAGAACATGGTAGTGGTCGGTGCTCTGGGCCAGGGGCAGGCGGTGGTTGAGGGGCAAATCCCCACGGATTTTTTCCGGCTCAGCAAGAGTGAGGCGCCCCAGGTCGTTGAGCAGGTTCTTGCCGCAAAACACGAAGCCTTGCTGCCGACAGGCGAGGCCCAGGGTGGGCTGGCCATGCAGATGGTGCCGAATGGGCAGGTTGATGCGCCTTGCCTGGACGGGCAGGTTCTTCTCGCGCTTGCCGCGGTCGCCATGCATCTGGAAACATTTTTCAAGCGTCCCCAGGACATCGAGTGGACCGTGGACCCGCAGGGTGTTCTTTATATCTTGCAGTCTAGACCTCTGTTGATTACGGAAAGCGAAAAGGGAAAGCCGAAGCTTTCCGAGCAACTCGAAGGCTATGAGCTTATCGCCGTCGATGCGGGACGGGTGGCCCAGCAGGGCATCGGCGCCGGGCCGGTCTTTTGGGTGGAAACCCTGGCCGATCTCAAGGATTTCCCCGAAGGCGCGGTGTTGATCAGCCACCGCGATTCCTCTCAATTCGTCCAGGTCATGCAACGGGCCGCAGCCATTGTCACCGAGGTGGGTACTCCGGCAAGCCATATGGCCACCTTGTGCCGCGAATTTCGGGTTCCTTGCCTGGTCGGGGTTCCTGACATCATGGCCAAGGTGACGCCGGGCGAGGAAATAACCGTGGACGCCGAGGACCGCCGGATTTACCGGGGCAGGGTGGTGGAACTTCTCACCTATCAGGCGACCACCAGCATGGACCTGCACATGGCCCCGGAGTTTCGCATGCTGCGCCGTATTCTCCGAAACGTTTCCCGGCTCAATCTGGTCGATCCGCTGATGCAGGACTTCAGGCCCGAAGGCTGCAAAACCTTCCACGACGTGCTGCGTTTCATTCATGAAACCGCGGTGCTTGAGCTGGTGGAGCTGGGCCGTGATGACCGCTGCCTGCCCGGCGGCCTGGCAAGACGCCTGGACCTGCCCATTCAGGCCGGGATACTCGCCATCGACATCGGCGGCGGCATTGCCCCGGACGCCCCGCGTGATGCGATTCCCTTTTCCGCCATCCGTTCGATCCCATTCCGGGCCATCCTCCAGGGGATGCTCTTTCCCGGAGCCTGGCACCAGGAGACCATGCCGGTGAGCTTTCGGGATATGATGCACAGCATGATGACCACCCCGCAGGACACCCTTTCCGGGCAATACACCGGCCACAATATCGCCATCATCAGCGAAACTTATGTGAATCTGTGCTTCCGTTTCGGCTATCATTTCAATATCATCGATGCCTTCTGCCACGAGGTGGAACGCGACAATCATATTTATTTCCGGTTTCTGGGCGGAGCCACCGATATTGCCAAGCGTTCCCGGCGGGCGACCCTCATCGCCACCATCTTGGAGGCGTTTGATTTCAGCATCCAGACCAAGGGGGATCTGGTCATCGCCCGAACCAGCAATCTGTCGCAGCCGGAAATGGAGCGCACCCTGGATATCCTCGGTCGGCTGATCGGTTTCACCAGGCAGTTGGATGTGCAGATGACGGACGACCAAGCCGTGGCCCGGTATGCCGAGGCGTTTCTCATGGGCGATTACGGCATTGTTGCCGATAACTGATAGCAGGGAGGAAGGTACAATGAACGAAACAAACATACGACTGTTGGTGGTGGATGACGAACCCATTGTCGGCAAGCGGCTCAAGCAGGTATTCGGCAAGATCGGTTTTGAGATCGAGACCTATACCGATTCTGCCGCGGCCCTTGCGGCCATTGCGGAAAAACCCTTTGACATCGTGGTGACCGATCTTAAGATGGAAGGGATTGACGGCATCGAGGTGCTCAAAAGGGTCCGGGCCATGAACCCCAAGACCCGAGTGATCATCATCACCGGCTACGCCTCGCCGGATACTGCGGAACTGGCGCAACAGGAGGGAGTGTTCGCCTTCCTGGCCAAGCCTTTTCGGCTGGACGAATTGAAACAGGTCATTTATCGAGCCATGGAACCCGACAGAGCGAAAGAATGAGTCCCAACCTTCCCACACCCCCCCAAGCGGCGCAGAAAACGGCCAATCAAGCGGGAAGTTCCCCTCCCTGCCGGTTCCTTTTTCCTGGAATCCGCTCCATCCGGGGGAAGCTCCTGGTTATGATCGGCATTGTTGCGGGCCTGAGCATCATAGCCATCGCTACTGCCACCTTTGCCCTCTGGCGCATGGAAGATAAGATTCGGATCATCGAATCGTTTTACGAGCTGAACCAGAAGGTGCTCGAAATCAGGCGCTACGAGAAGAATTATTTCCTGTTCAACGACCGAAAGGATTTGCTCAACGCCCTTGATTATGTGGACCAGGTCCGGGCCTCCATTGCCGCGGTGAAGGCGGTTCTCCTTGAAAACAAAAGCGAGCTGGAATCCCTGTATGACAAGGAACTTGGTCAGTACGAGGCCATTTCCCGCCAGCTTCTGCAAGACGAGCTGAATCCGCGAAACAAGCAAGCCCTGGAAAATGCCCTGCGCAAACACGGTCAGGACATCACCAAGAGTATCTTCGACATGGATGCCAGGGCGAGGGTTCGGGTGGAACGTGAGGTCGCGGGCTACCAGAAAACTGCGGTGCTTATTCTCGCTCTGGCGGTGGGGCTTGGCGCCGTTCTGGTTCTGTACCTGATGCGCTGGATCATGCTGCCCCTCAAGGCCATTCGCGAGGCCTCGGCCAGGATCATGCAGGGCGAGATGAGCTCCATTCCGATAAATGATGCGGTTCTTTGCTCGGTGGAAGGAATAGAGCTGGTCAACTCCTTAAATCTCATGCTCCAGGCCCTCAATGCCAAACAGAATCAACTTGTGCAGTCGGAAAAGCTCGCGGCCATCGGCAAGGTGACGGCGGGCATCGCCCACGAGATCAACAACCCGCTGAACAACATCTCGCTCACCGCCGAGGTGCTTTTGGAGGACCTTCCCAACCTGGCGTGCAGCGAACGGATGGACATGGTGCGCGATATCCTGGTCCAGTCGGACCGGGCCAGGGAGGTGGTGCACCATCTGCTTGAGTTTTCCCGGATTCGTAAAAGCAACACCGTGGAGACGGTGGATCTTGTCGCGTTGGTGGAGAATTCCATTGTCCTGGTGAAGAACCAGTTCCGCTTGGGCGGTATTGTGTACCATTACGACCATCCCGCGCAGCCGGTGCTGATCAGCGGCAATCCCAATCAATTGCAGCAGGTGCTGGTCAATCTGATGCTCAATGCGGTTCAGGCCATGCAGCCCGATGGCCGCCTTGATCTGACGGTGAGTGTCCTGGAAAAAGAGGCGCGGATCGCGGTCAGCGACACCGGGGCCGGCATCACCCCCGAGGCCTTGACCCATATCTTCGACCCGTTTTTCACCACCAAGAACGAGGGTACCGGCTTGGGCCTGTCCTTGAGCTACGCCATTGTCAAGGACCACGGCGGCGATATCGAGGTGGATAGCGAGCCGGGCAGGGGCACGACCTTCAGAATTACCTTGCCCCGGTTGCGCAGGGACGCCTGAGATGAATATTCCCGCCAATCCTTTTTTCAAAGCGACCCAGGGAGAACCCTCCTCGTTTGTCGTCTCCTTCAGGCTGTTCCGCCGCCTGCTTTCTTTGAACAACGCAGTATTGGAAAAGATCGGCCGCATGGAAGGGGCCCTGGCAGGAGAGTACGTTTTTGACCGAAAGTTTTTAGGCGAGGCCGTGGCCGAGCTCAACGAGCTGGTGCGGGAGGTGGTCTCCTGTCTGGGTAGCCTCACCAGTAATCGCTATCTGGCCCTGTACGATCGTTACGAGGAGATTGCCGGAAAACTTTCCGGCTTGGCCCTGGAATATGCCGGGCCGTACGACCGCAATCTCACCCTGGCTTATGCCCTGCTCAACAGCGATTTTGAAGAGCTGGTGGGCGGCAAGAACGCCACCTTGAGCGAGATTCGCAACCGGCTGCATCTGCGGACCCCGGATGGTTTTGCCATCACCGCTGCTGCCTACCGTGAATTCATGGAGGCAAACGACCTTTTTGCCAGGATCGACGCCATCTGCGCTGGGTCCGGTACGAGCCGGGAGCGTTCGGAGGCCATCACCCGGCTGCTCGATCAGGCCCGTTTCCCTGCGCCGCTGGTGGCGGCGGTGCAAGACGAGCTGCGGCAATTGCTCAGCCGGACAGGCGGGCCGACGCCCCTGGCGGTCCGTTCAAGCGGGGTGGGCGAGGATGCAGAAACCCGCAGTTTTGCCGGGCAGTTTCATTCGGTGCTTGAGGTGCGGCCCGAGCTGTCCTCGGTGCTCGACGCCTACCGGCGGGTGATCGCTTCCCGCTTTTCGGTCGCGGCCCTGGAGTATCTTGGCCCAACGGCCGGCAGCCGGGAGATCCCCATGGCCGCCGGGGTGCAGCCGATGATCCAATCCCGGGTTGCCGGGGTAACTTACAGCCGCGACCCGGAATCGCCGGAGAAGAACCAGCTGCTCGTCACCTCCCTGCGCGGCGCGGCCCACGATCTGGTGTCCGGACGCAGGCAGGCCGACCGTTTCGTCATGAGCCGGGTCTGGCCTTTTGTTCCCCTGACCAGCGAGATCGTCATGCCGGATTCCTTTTCCGGCGACAAAGAAGCGTTTGCTGTGCTGCCCAGCGGCCTGCGGCGTGGTTCCGCAACCCTCATGCCCAAGGAGTTGGCCAAGCTTGCCGAGCAGGCCCTGTTGCTGGAAAAGACCTTTGGCGAACCCCAGGATATCGAGTGGGCCTTGGCAGACGAACCGGTGATTCTCCAGAGTCGCCCTCTGTCCCTACCGGCCAAGCCGCCGCCGCTTCCCGGCGAGCTGGCTGCCGAGCTGGCCGCGGCCATCCCGCTCATGTCGGGCCAGGGGCAGGTCGCCAATCTTGGCATCGCCGCAGGCCGAGTGGTGCATGTGGATCAGAATACCGACCCGGAGCAATTTCCCGTGGGCGCCATCGCCGTGGCCCGCTTTCCCAGCCCGCAACTGAGCCCCATTGTTTGGCGGGCCGCCGCAATGATTACCGAGATCGGCGGCCCCACCGGGCATCTGGCCACCATTGCCCGTGAATATCGAACCCCGGCCCTGTTCGGCACCGGCGACGCCCTCCGCCTCCTTGCGGATGGGGCGGAGGTCACGGTGGACGTGGAAAACAAGCAGGTCTACCAGGGGATCATCGAGGGTCTGGTCCGGTTGCACGCCGCGGAAGAGGATGACTACCGCGCCTCCCAGGAGCTGCGCATTCTCCGCCGCATTTTGCGCTGGGTAGCACCCATCACCTTGGTTGATCCAACCTCCGCCGAGTTCAAGGCGGAAAATTGCAGCACCTTCCACGACATCCTTCGTTTTGCCCACGAAAAGGCCATTGATGCCCTGATCCATTTCCATGCCGACCAGAGCGGTTCCCAGGAGGAGCTGAGTCGTGTGGTGCGGCTGCCGATCCCGCTCAAGTTGCGGGTCATCGACCTGGGCGCGGGGATCAGGCCGGAGGCCCCCCAAAAGGGAGCAATCGGCATGGAGATGCTGAACAGCCGACCGCTCAACGCCATTCTTCAAGGCTTTCTCAAGGATGACCAGGGGGGCAAGGAGCCTGCATCGCTGGGGTTCAGAGATATTCTTTCCGGGATCAGCAAGCCCCTGGCCCTGCTCACCGGGCCTTCCTATCCGGGCGACAACCTGGGGATCATCGCCGAGCATTACTGCAATCTCTGCCTGCGCCTGGGCTACCACCTCAACGTGGTGGATGCCTACATGTCGCCGGACCCGGACAACAATTACATCTACTTCCGTTTTGCCGGGGGGATGGCCGAAAAGGCCAAGCGCGAGTGGCGAGCCCGGCTGATCAGCGCCATTCTCTCAGGCCTGTATTTCAAGGTGGAGCGCACCGGCGACTTGGTGATCGCCAAGGCCAGGAACCTCGATATCCCCAGGATGGAACGGGTGCTGGGCCGTTTGGGCGAGCTGATCTCCTTCACCCGCCAACTTGATGTGCGGATGCGCGACGAGGCGGCCATCGAGGAGTTTTTCCAGCGTTTCCTGGTAAGCATCAAGCATGAGCAGGCCGGGGAGGATGGGTGATGCGGCGCTGGCTCAGCCAACAGTTCGGCAAGCAGCTCGGCAGGTTCCGGGAGGCCCGCCAGCAGCGGAAGACCGATTCGCAGCACCTGCTCAAGGCCCGCTACCATGTGTTCCGCTCTCTTTTGGCCAGCAACAACCGGGCCGTGGATTGTCTAACCGAGATCAGCATCCATCTGCGGATGCAGGGCGATCCCACGGGCCTTGCCCATTTGGTCCATCGGCTCATCGAAGAAACCGCCGAGATGATTGCTCGGTTGGAAACCCTGGCCAATGGGCGGTACAGGGGGTTACTGGCCGCCCACCAGGCAATAGACCAACATCTCCAGGCCACGCTCACCCGTCTTGCCTTGCCCGAACATCTTCCCAGTGTGCTGCCGCTGGCCCAGATCCATGGCAGTCTTAAGGGACAAACCGGCAACAAGGCCGCAGCCTTGGCCGAACTGCGCAAGCATGCCTTGCCGACGCCGGATGGCTTTGTGATTACCCTGGCCGGTTGCCGTTTTTTTCTCGAACACACGGGACTTTCCCTGGAGTTGGTCCATCTTCTCGCCACCCTCGGCGCGGACAAGGAAAAACACGTCTCCGCCGCCACCGCCGCCCAGGTGAAGGCCTTGATCACCGGCGCGGTCATCCCTCCGGCCTTGGCCGAGGAAATCACCGTTGCGGCCCGCAGTTTTTTTAAAAAGGGCAAGGCCCTGGCGGTGCGCAGCAGCAGCATCAGCGAGGATGGCAGCCGCCATTCCTTTGCCGGGCAATTCAGCTCGGTGCTCAATGTCCGCGACGAGGCGCAGTTTCTTGCGGCATTCAAGGAGGTGGTGGCCAGTAATTTCAACCCCCGCAGCCTTGCCTACCGGCTCAACGCCGGGCTGGACCCCCTGCGCTTTGACATGGCGGTGCT
>CAYTVV010000059.1:0-15808 GCA_964441875.1 uncultured Desulfurivibrio sp. | reverse complement strand
CCATCGACGGGGTCTATCCGGGGGTGGAGATCCACGCCACCATGCTGGACAACCTCCTGTCCCAGGATTTTCTCCGCGACAGTCCGGTCTGGCTGGGTGCGGCCCTGACCCTGTTTTTCGGGGTGCTGGCCGCAGTGACCATCCTTTTTTGCCGCACTGCCTGGCAATCGTCCCTGGCCTTTGCCCTCCTGCTTCCCCTGCCTTTTGGCGCAGGCTTCATCGCCTATGGCCAAGGGGTTTGGCTGCCCGTGGCTGTCCAGGCGACGGCGGTGCTGTGTGCCCTGATCAGCGGGGTGGTGTTTAACTTCGCCACCGAGGGGCGGAAAAAACGCTACATCAAACGCGCCTTCAGCCAGTATCTCCATCCCACCGTAATCGACCAGTTGGTGGCCAACCCCGAGCGATTGCGCCTGGGCGGCGAGAAGCGGGAGCTGTCCATCTTCTTTTCCGATCTGGCCGGATTCACCGGGATGTCCGAGCGGCTGGACCCGGAGCGGCTCACCCTGCTCCTTAACGAATATCTCTCCGCCATGACCGACATCATCCTGGAATCAGGCGGGACCATCGACAAGTATGAGGGGGACGCCATCATCGCCTTCTGGAATGCGCCGCTTACGCAGATCGATCATGCCAGCCGCGCGGTGCAGATCGCCCTGCGCTGTCAGGAACGTCTGGCCGAATTGCGCCCCGATTTCAAGGCGCGGTTCGGCTGCGACCTGTTCATGCGGATCGGCATCAATACCGGGCCGGTGGTGGTGGGCAACCTCGGTTCTGCCCAGCGTTTCGATTACAGCATTTTGGGAGACAACGCCAATGTCGCGGCCCGGCTGGAGGGGGTCAACAAGGAGTTCGATACGGAGATTCTCATCTCCGAGGCATGTCGGAGGCAACTGCCCGCCGGAGTAAAGGTGCGGGAGATTGCCAGGGTGGGGGTGGTGGGCAGGAAGGAGCCCATCACCGTGTTTGAGCCCCTTGCTGCGGGAAGCATCGAAGATGGCCTGATCGACCGGTTCGCGGCAGCCCTTGCCCTGTACTACCAAGGCGAATTCGCCGAAGCCCGGTCAGCGTTTCAGGACCTGGCCGCGGACGATGGCGTGGCTGCCCGTTATGCCGCCCGCTGCCGGGAGGCGCTGGACAATCCTCCCTTTTCCTGGGACGGGGTATGGAGGATGGGCGGCAAATGATTCGCACCGCAACAGGGGCCAAGGACGCCTCCTCCCTGGGGCTTATCCGCCCATTTGTCCGGCGATATTCACCCCGCCTCATCGGCGGGCTTGCCGCCCTGCTGGCTGTTGATCTTTTGCAATTGGGCATCCCCCGCCTGGTGAAACGTGCGGTGGATTTACTGGCCCACGGCACGGCCAGCCAGATGGCCTTGGCTCAAAGCGCCGTGGCCATCTTCCTGCTTGCTCTGGGCATCGCCGGCTGCCGGTTTGTCTGGCGCTATCTGATCCTCGGTTTTTCCCGGCTGGTGGAGCGCGACCTGCGCGATGATTTTTTCCGCCATCTCCTCACCCTGGACCGCCCCTTCTTTCAAAAAAAGCCGGTGGGCGCGATCATGGCCCTGGCCACCAATGACCTGGCTGCGGTGCAGCTGGCCGGGGGCATGGGCGTGGTGGCCTGCGCCGACGCCGCGATCATGGGCATCGCCGCCCTGGCCTGCATGGCCTATATCAGCCCGCGCCTCACCCTGATCGCCGTGATCCCCATGCCTTTTCTGGCCTTGCTGACCAGGGTGCTCTCCGCCCGGCTCCATCGCCGTTTTCTCAAAGTTCAGGAGCAGTTTTCCCATCTCACCGAATTTGCCCGCAGCACCATCACCGGCATCCGCCTGCTCAAGGCTTACACCCAGGAAGCGCCGCAGGCTGAGGGCTTTAACCGCCTCGGGCGCCAGTACCAGCGGGACAACATCCGCCTGGCCCGGGTGCACGGCACCCTGTTTCCCATCTCCGGGCTGGTGGGCAATACCAGCCTGCTGCTGGCGATTTTTTTCGGCGGGCGGCTGGTGATCGTCGGCACCATTACGGTGGGGGATTTTGTCGCCTTTATCTCCTATCTCTACATGCTGACTTGGCCGATGATGGCGGTGGGCTGGGTGACCAATCTTTTCCAGCGCGGGCTCACCTCCCTGGGGCGGCTGAACGAGGTGATGAACGCTGCGCCCACCCTGGCGGACCCGGCCCAGCCCATCTCCTTTCCGGCCGGGCAGACGGAGATCAGCCTGCGCAACCTCCATTTCCGGTACGAGGGGCAGGAGCAGGCAGCCCTGGCCGAGGTCAGCTGCGTTATCCGGGCAGGGGAGATCGTCGGTCTTGTGGGCCGGAGCGGCTCGGGGAAATCCACCTTATGCCATCTTCTGGCCCGGCAATATCCCGTGGAAGACGGGGCCATTTTTCTCAACGGGGTTGACATCAACCGGTTGTCCCTGGCCTCGGTGCGTGAGCGGGTGGCCTATGTGCCCCAGGATGTGCTGCTTTTTTCCGATACCGTGGGGGCGAACATCGCCTTTGGCAATCCGACGGCCAGCCAGGAGCAGATCGAGGCCGCAGCCAAAATCTGTCGAATCCACGAGGAGATTCTCGGCTTCAGCGAAGGCTACCAGACCAGGATCGGGGAGCGGGGGGTCAAGCTCTCCGGCGGTCAGCGCCAGCGCATCGCCCTGGCCCGGGCCCTTCTGCTCGACCGGCCCCTGCTGATCATCGACGACAGCCTCTCCGCCGTGGATCTGGAAACCGAGCAGGAGATTATCTCCGGCCTGGCCATCTTTCTGCCGGGGCGGACCTGCCTCATCGTCTCGCACCGGATCGCCCCTTTGCGGGACGCGGTCCGGATCATGGTTTTGGAGGAAGGGCAGTTGCTGGCCCAGGGCAACCATGCCGAACTGCTGGCGACCAGCCCGTTTTATCGCACTATGTTTCATCAACAACAAATGCACCGCCGGTAAACGCTCACCAGCACCGCATCTGCTTTGTCATCGGCCTGCTCGTGTGCAATAGCACACTTCGCAGACCTCTTTCGCGCATCTGCGGCACTGGTGAGCGTTTATAGTCAGGAAAAGGAATTGTAACATTGCACGATAATTACGGCTATTTCGAAGAAGACCAGCTGGGCAAGTTTGGCGATCTCAGCCTGTGGCGGCGGATCGTCTTTCTGGGAAGGCCGTACTGGCTCGGAGCCTTGCTGGCCGTGCTCCTTTCCTTTGTCGTGGTGGGCTGCGGTCTGTCCCTACCCTATCTGATCCGGCTGGCTGTGGACGATTTCATCCTCAACACCGGGCCTGCCGTCGAGGTCCGCCTTGCGGGGCTCAAGCATCTGGCCCTTGCTTTCTGCGGCCTCATGGCCTTCGAGTTTTTCGGCAACTTTGTCCAGGTGCTGATCCTGGAATGGACCGGGCAGAGGATCATGCACCGGATGCGGCAGATGATGTTTGTCCATCTCCTGCATCTGGACCTGAAATATTTTCACCGCAACCCGGCCGGGAGGCTGGTAACCCGGCTGACCAACGATATCCAGAACATGCACGAGATGTTCACCTCGGTGATCGTCACCCTGTTCAACGATGGGGTCAAGCTTCTGGGTATCCTGGGGATACTGTTTTGGATGAACTGGCGGCTGGCCCTGGGCATCTGCCTGCTTCTCCCGCTGATGGTGGGCAACACCCTTTGGTTCAGCCGTCTGGCCCGCGATGCCTTTCGGCAGATCCGCACCCATCTTGCCCAGATCAACTCCTTCTTGCAGGAGTCGTTGTCCGGCGTCTCGCTCATCCAGCTTTTTCTGCGGGAGCGGTCCAGTCAGGCCCAATTTTCCCAGCTCAACCAGGCATTTTTTGCCAAGGCTCTCTACCAGATCAAGGTGTTTGCCGTGTTCATGCCGCTTATCGAGCTGATGAATGCACTGACCATCGGCACCATCCTCTGGTACGGCGGCAGCCAGATCATGGCCGGGAAGATGACCATCGGGATGCTGGTGGCCTTTCTCTCCTACATGCGCCTCTTTTTTCAGCCCATGCGCGAGCTGTCGCAGAAGTATTCCATTGTCCAGTCGGCTCTGGCGTCGGCGGAACGGATTTTTCAATTGCTTGACTCCCATGAGACCCTGCCCCTGGCGGCCTCCCCCTTACGGCCCGCCTCCGGCAAGGGCGAGATCGAATTTAGAAAGGTGTGCTTCGGCTATGAGCCGGAGCAGCCGGTGCTGGAGAGTTTTTCCCTAAAGATTCCGTCCGGCCAGACCCTGGCCATCGTCGGCGCCACGGGCAGCGGCAAGACCACGATCATCAACCTGCTGGAGCGGTTCTACGACCCGGGTGCCGGGGAGATCCTTCTCGACGGCATTGACCTGCGCGACCTCGACCCGGATTGGCTGCGCCGCCAGGTGGGGCTGGTGATGCAGGATGTGTTGCTCATCCCCGGCACCATCCGGGAAAATGTCCTGCTCGATGTCGAAAAAACCGACGAGGCGCTGTGGGAGATTTTAGACAAAGCGCAACTGGCCCACTTTGTCCGCCAGTTGCCCGATGGCCTTGCCACCAGAGTGGGAGAGGGAGGCATGGACCTCTCCGCCGGGCAGCGGCAGTTACTGGCCTTTGCCAGGGTGCTGGCCCGGGAGCCGCGCATCCTGGTGCTGGACGAGGCCACCGCCAGCGTTGACCCGGAAAGCGAGATGCTCACCGAGCAGGCCATTGCCGCCACCTTTGCCGGACGGACCAACATCGTCATCGCGCACAGGCTTTCCACCATCCGCAGGGCGGATCATATTTTGGTCATGGCCGAGGGTAAGATTATCGAGCAGGGAACCCATGCGGAGCTGGCCGTGGCCAATGGGGCGTATCGTAGGCTGCTGACTATTTTCAGCGCTGGGTCTGGAACGAGTTCGAAATACTTGGGGGATGGCGGCGAAAAAGTCCCCTCCCCCCTGGCGGGGGAGGGCTAGGGAGAGGGGGAAACAGCTATGAAAGAGAGAAGGTGTATTTGAAGGCGCCGAGCAGGTGGTTAAATCCTACGCGACCTCCATCTCAACCCGAAACTTCTTGCCAAGGGCGGCGGCAGCGCTCGCCAACGTCGTCAGCGTCAAACTGGTGTCTGTTTCGTCAAGCAGGCGATTCAGGGCTGCCCGGCTGGTGTGCATCTTCTTGGCCAGGGTGGTTTTGGTAAGTTTTTGGGCAGTCATCTCCTGTTCGATCTGCCAGGCGATGACCCGTTTCATCGCTACTGCCGTGGCTGCTTCCAGTGTGGCCTCTTCGGCGAGAAAGTCATCAAAACTGCTGCCGATGTGGGGATTTTTTTTCATTTTTGCCTCCTTAGCTGCTTGAGCCTGGTCTTGGCGAGATCGAAGTCCGGCTTTGGGGTTTTCTGGTTCTTCTTGATGAAACCATGTAAAAGAACCATCGTCCCTTTTTCGGTAACAAACAGAATCCGGGCGATTCGTCTGTCCAGCCTGACCCGTATTTCCCAGATATCGCCGTCCAGATGACCAACAAGCGGCATACCAAGCGGCCAGCCAAATTGAATGGTTTTGATATCCTCGCCGACAATCTTGCGGTCAACGGCAGGCAAGTCTCGAAGCCACTCCCGCACCGGTTCCGCGCCAGATTCTGTTTTGAAAAAACGAACTTCCAGAATTGGATTCATGCTAGAAATGTATCATTTTTGGTACGCATGTGCAAGTTGTTTCCGAAAAGCGAGAGGCTTCCAGGATATTCTTGGAAACAGGGAGATGGTCCCTATCTTCTCAAAGTTGATTTGCCTTCCCCTGCTCGATATGGTATTTTGGTACTTAAATAAGTACCAAAAGGAGTCTGAGTTATGAACACCATCCCCGCCCAAGAGATCAAGCGACGCGGCATTGCCGCAGTGGACGATTGCATTGCCAAAGGCGATCTCCATGTGATCCGCAACAATCAGCCGCAATACGTGGTGCTTTCCGAGGATCGCTATCAGGCGTTGCTGGAGGCGGAGGACGAGGCGTACACGGCGCGGGTGCTGGCCTCGCTGGAAGACCTGCGCGCCGGGCGGGTGCAGCGTGGCACAGCGGCGGAGCTGCTGAAAGAGCTGGGCATGGAAGGCTGAGGATGTACACCCTCGTCTGGACCTCTGGCTTCACCCGCGCAGCCGGGAAATTTCTCAAACAGCACCCGGGATTGCGAGAAAAGTTTGCAACGATTCTCAATGACCTGGAGCGCGATCCCTTTCAGCCGCACCTCCGATACCACCACCTCGGCGGCAAGCTACAGGGGGTGCAGGCAATCAGCATCACCTCCAGCTATCGTCTTACCCTGACTCTCCTGATTTCGGAGAAGGAAATCATCCTGCTTGATGTCGGTAGCCATGACGAGGTGTATCGGTAAGGGGTGGGCGGTAGGCAAAGGGGGTTGAGCAAGCGCTGACACAAACACAGAGGGTCAAAAAAACCGGGGATGTTCTAGGTTTTCTTCTGTAATTCCTCTCTTGGCTCAGCGGTCCAAAGTTTACCAACTGGCTCAAAGCCAATCGCGCCAAACCAAATCCCAAGACTTCCAATCGCAAAGCTCTGGCCACAGTGCCAGAAACCGTCCTGCTTGTGGGATACATACGGATGTAAGACCCTAAAGATCAGAAATAGCATGAGAACCGCATAACCAAGTATATCATTGATATCTTCAAGTGTTGACTTCGTCGCGAGCCCGACACGGCCGAAAAGAGCAGGATAAAAGGTTGGATCGCCCTTTTTTCCCTCATTAAGGTCGCTCTCAAAGGAGAGAATTCCGAGAGTTGAACATGTATTGTGTGAGGATTGAGTATGCATTTCATAAATCTGCTTGCGGTGTACCTCAAGTTGTTCGGAGAGATCAACGGGTAATCCTAATAACCCTTCGATTTGCCCTAGAGAACTTAAGGAGGCCCGCGGGGAAAAATGCCTTTGCCAAATCGCACGGGCTAACTCAGGCTCGGTTCCCTGCGCATACTGTTGCGCTTTATCTTTGGCACCACAAAAAATAACCGTTGTCCAGGTGGCCTCAATCAGTGTTCGAAGCAGGCTTCTTGCGCTATTTGTAAAGCCACGCTCCAGAAGCCCTAAAATTGAAGTGCCATGATTTACTAGTTGCAGAAGATTGCTTTGAAGAATATGAGCAGGATCTCTTCGGCAGTTGCCGAGCCAATTCTTGGGCAAGGGCGTCTCATTCTCAAGAATCAGTCCCAAGCAAAAAGCAGACAAGACAGCTAGGTGGGCGTACGCCGCGCTGAATTGTGGTTGAAGGTGTCGAAGAGCATCCTTTCGAGTATCCCCTTTATGCATTCTTGCTGTTGACAGAAGAGCGTCTATATCGGAGAGGCAGGTCTTTCCAAAACCATCCACTTTACGGAGCATGCGTAAGTTTCTAGATAAACGGGTTCGAATGTTTTTATCTCTGATACGCGGCATCATATAGTCCTAGAAAAGCCAAAGGCACTCCCTGTTTCCCTCGTCATTATGCCGCGTGCGAAAACGGATGGACCTCTGTATCCAGCCGGTCTGCCAGTGCTTCCTGGGCCACTTCCATGTCGTAATGGGTCTGTAGGTTAAGCCAAAATTGTGCCTCCATGCCAAAGAAGCGGCCAAGGCGAAGCGCCGTGTCGGCGGTTATGGAACGCCTGCCATGCACAATCTCGTTGATCCGGCGTGCGGTCACCCCGATATCCTTGGCCAGGCGATACTGCGTGATACCCATCGGCTCCAGGAACTCGGTTACCAGTATTTCGCCAGGGTGGATGGGAGAAAAATCTCGTTTTGTCATAGTGTCACCTCTCTAATGATAATCAACAAGTTCAACATCAAAGGCATCGTTGCCCTGCCAAAAGAAGCATAGGCGCCATTGCTTATTGACCCTGATGCTGTGCTGCCCCTCCCGGTCATGATGCAAAATTTCCAGATGATTGGAGGGCGGGATTCGCAAGGTGTCGAGAATGCTTGCGGCATGAAGCATTTTCAGCTTGATAACCGCCGCGCGTTGGATGGCCTGGGGCAGCTTGGCGGAAAAGCGTCCGTAAAAAAGCTTCTCGGTTTCCTTGCATTTGAAGGTTTTGATCCTTGACAGATAATATCTGTCAAGGATATTATCGTCAATGGATATTATGCATAAATTACACTCGACAGTTTTTCCCTGCGACATAAAAGCCCATTGGATATCTGCGCAATTCCTGTTACCATGCGGCCTGAGGGGAAAACCTATAAAAGTACGGAGCATCAATGAAACGTTTCAAATATCAGATGAAAGACAATAAAGAACTCTGGGTATGCGAGGATTGCAAAAAGGCTCAGGTCGAACGCATCCTGCTGAAATCCTGGCGGCTTATTGATAAAAAAAATGACGATTCTGCCTGCGAATACTGCACGCCTTCGATCTTTGTTCCCGAACCGCCCGCCGATCTCTGTGCGCACCCTTGATGTGAAGAAAACCGGATGGCCTAAATAACCCGGCTTATAGCAGACTATTCTTGAGCGTGCCGATATCCCGTTGTTCCGTGATATAGCGGGTGATGGTGTTGAAGTTTTTGGTGTCGCCCACCATGACGCAGCCTATGAGCCGGTTGTTCTCGATGACCAGTTTTTTGTAGATGCTCCCTGAGCTGACCACCTGCGATTCATAGCGGCCTTCCGCATCGATGTTGCCGGCGGCGGCGACGTCGATGCCTGCAACTTTCAGGATGTTGCTTATGGTGGAGCCGTTGTATTGCACTTCGCCGCCCGCCATGTTGGCACCCGCAACCTTGCCCTGCTGCATGGCTGCGGGCCAGATGCCGGAGACCACCCCTTGGTGCTCGGCCACGTCCCCTGCCGCATAGATGTCGCTGGCGCTGGTTTCCAGCCGATCATTCACCTTGACCCCCTTGTCACAATCAAGACCTCCTGTTTTGGCCAGCTCCAGGTTGGGCCTCACCCCGGCGGAGACGATGATCATCTGACCTTTCAGGGCGTCGCCGCCTTCGAGGACAATGCCGTCGGCCCGGCCTTTGCTGCCGGTGATGGTCTTGGTGATGGCGGCGAGGCGAAAGCTGAAGCCCATCTTTTCCATGAGTTTCTGGAGCCGTTTGGCCCCCTTGTCATCCAACTGCCGGGGCAGGAGGCGGGGGAAAAATTCCACCACCGTGACCTTCTTGCCCAGCTTGCGCAGGGCATTGCCCGCTTCCAGGCCCAGCAGTCCGCCGCCGATGAGGATCACCTCCTCGCTTTTTTCGGCCTGGGCCAGGATGGCTCTGGCGTCTTTGATGTGGCGGAGAGCGAACACCCCCTGCTGGCCGATGCCTTCGATGGGCGGCAGGAAGGAATGGCTGCCCGTGGCGAGGAGCAGGCGGTCAAAAGCCAGCGTCTCGCCGCTGTCGGTGGTCAGCCGTTTGCCTGCGGCATCGAGCGTGGTGATCCTGGTGTTGAGGCGCAGGTCGATCCGCTGCTCCTGGTACCAGGCCTCTTTCTTGGCGATGAGCTTGTCTTCGCCGATATCCCCGGCAATGAAATCGTTGAGCCTGATCCGATAGTAAAAGAGGATATCCTCTTCGCTGAGGATGGTGATGCTTCCTTTGGGGTCTTGCTGGCGGATGGCTTCCGCCGCAGAGGTTCCGGCTACGCCGTTGCCGATGACCAGGTAGGTTTTCATGGCGAATGCCTCAGAAGGAGGTTGAAGGGAGGGAAGATTAGAGATATTGTGGCACACTCCGTTGGGGATGTACAAGTATTCCCGCAAATATCTAAACAAGGAAGGTGTAGGATGGCCAAGAAAGAGAAGAAAAGCCTTTGTCCGTGCGGAACGGGACTGGAGTTTGCCGAATGTTGCGGGCCGTTTATTGAGGGCAGCCAGCCAGCGCCGACAGCGGAGGCGTTGATGCGCTCACGCTATACCGCTTTTGCCATGCAGGATATCCCTTATATCCTGCGCTCCTGGCATCGGAGCACGCGACCGGCTGATCTTAATCTGGACGACGAGGCTGGGTTTGTCTGGCACGGGATCGAGGTGTTGGCCACCGAGGCAGGCGGAGCGGGGGAGGAGGCCGGGGTGGTGGAGTTTATCGCCAACTTTTCCGGGCATGGGCAGGACCATCATCTGCATGAGCGGGCCAAGTTTGTCTGCGAAGAGGGGCAGTGGCTGTACGTGGACGGCAAGGTGAATCCGGGCCGGGTTCCGGTAACCAGCGAAAAGATCGGCCGCAACGAGCCCTGCCCCTGCGGGAGCGGCAAGAAGTATAAGAAGTGCTGCCAGCCTAAGTAATACGAAGAATTTCTGGACCCCGGCCTTCGCCGGGGTGACGGTTTACTATTCCGCTCGGCTGCTTTACTCCATATAGTCCTTCAGTTTTTCCAAAAGACTTTCCGGTAGATCCTCGTCGTACATGAAGGCCTGGGCCTCCTCCCCGGTGATCTGGCTCTTGATCTCCAGGGGCAGGGAGCGGAGGATGGCTACCCGCTCCGGGTTGGGCTTTTTTTTCTCGTTGTTGCTGTCCATGTGCATCCTCTTGGTGTGCGGGTGGATTAGGAGCGCCAGGTGATCCGGGCCTCTTTTCTGGCCGGAATCTTGAAATACGGAAATCTCGGGTAGCCGAAGATCATGGCCCCGTAAAGCCGATGGCCCTCGGGCAGAGCCAGGGCGTCGAGCAGGGGCTGGTACCCGGCTGCCACGGCGCTCATCAGGATGCCGGCCCAGCAGGTCCCGATCTCGCAGCTGGCTGCGGCCAGGTCAAAATAGGTCAGGGCGATGGTGCAGTCGATCTCCGGCTTGAGGCTGTCCTTATGGGCATGGGCCACCAACAGATGGGGCGCGCCGCGCAGGACCATGTCCTTGTCCTGATCCCAGGCGGCGACGATGCCGGGGTAGCTGGTGCCGGTTCGCAGCCAGTCCACGACCAGCCCGGCCAGATGCCGCACCGCTTCGGGGTTTTCCAGAACCAGCCAATGCACCGGCTGGGCGTTCTTGGCGGACGGGGCCCAGCGGCACAGGTCGAGCAGCTGTTCGATCTGTTTTCGGGGAATCGTCTGCTGCTGGTAGGAGCGGATGGAGCGTCGGGAGGTGAGCAGCTGCCCGGTTTTTTTGAGCGTGGGCGGGGAGCCGTTGCCGATGGCCTGGAAGCCGTCGGGGTTCATGGCCGCAAGGCTTAAGGCGTCATGGGGACACACCGCCACGCAGTGGCCGCACTGGATGCAGAGGCGGGCCGCTGCCGGGCGGATCTCCGGGAAGCCGTCCTCGCCGGTGAGCGAAATGAGGCTGAACGGACATTCCGCCACGCAGATTCCGTCTTTTTTGCATCGTGTCCGGTCGATGGTGATCATGGCCATTGGCTTATTCCTGTCACATTTCCACAATTCAGTTAAGCGCACATCGTGAGGGGGATTTTCGGTGTCCCGCCAGACGAACGCGCTGTTTTGCCGTCGGGCGGGAGAGGGAAGATTCAGACCGGAGGAGGCAGTGAAGGGGGCGGCTCGGCAGCTGTCTCCGGCCTGATGGTGGGCGGGATAGTCTGGCCGAGTTTGGCCGGAGCAACCACGGTGATGGTGGTTCCTTTGCCAGGGGCCGAATCGATCTCCACCTTGCCATTGATCAGTTCGACCCGTTCGGTGATCCCTGCCAGGCCAAAGCCCTGGCCTTTCAGGGCAGGGGTGAATCCTGCGCCCTGGTCCGCGACGGTGAGAATAATTTGGTCTTTTTCAAAAATGATCCGCAGGCTGGCCGTATCGGCGTGGGCATGCCGGAGAATATTGGTGAGCGCCTCCTGGGCCACCCGGAAAAGAACGGTTTCGATCACCGGGTCAACCCTTCTCTGGTCGCCGGTCGCCTCAAAGGTAATGGCGATTTTGCGGCTGAACCATTTTTCCTCGGTCAGGTGGCGCAGCGCCGGGACCAGGCCGAAATCGTCCAGTTGGGCGGGGCGCAGATCGTGGACCATCCGGTACAGGGCCTGGGACATCTCCTGGCAGAGACCCTGGGAACGTTCCAGCAGGGTTACGGCCTTGGGGTTTGTCCCGACCACGGTTTTCAAGGCCGCCATGTTCAGGCTGGCGGCGGTGAGAATCTGGGCGGTATCGTCATGGAGCTCTCGGGAGATGCGCCCGCGCTCTTCTTCCTGGGCCAGGACGATGTGGCGAAAAAGATCTTTCCGCAGTTCCCTCCGTTTCAACAGTTCGGCCTGGACTTGTTCCAGGGCGGCGAGCTTATCCTGCTGGGCCTGGTGCAGTTCCTGGCGGCGCCCCTTTTCGGCAATATGTGAGGCGTGGATGAGGCTGCCCATGGTGAACAGCGCCAGGATTGTGCTGATAAGCTGGATCGGCATGCCGGTTACTTGTTGGAACAGCTCGGCGTTAATGAATGGTGCCGGATAGATTTCGGCCCGGGGGGGGAAGATCTGGGTCAGGCCGTACAGGGCAAAGCCCCAGGCGGCAAGGCGGTAGGCGCTGGCCAGGGGGGCATTGGTCTCTTTGTTTTTGCGCGCATGGTTTTTTAAGGCCAGGGCGGCGAGCAGGGCGCCGGGCAGGGCGAGAAAGTAGCGGGCCTGGGCATCGGCGCAGCGTAGGCAGTTCGGTTTTGTTTCCCAGGGGATGAGGTGGTCGAGGCCAATGACGATGATATAGACCAGGAGGAAACCCAGGCTGACGTACAGGCTCGCCGCAATCTGACGGCGGGCTGGGCGATAGGCTTGGACCCCAAAGGCGGTCAGGGCGGCAAAGGAAAGGGCCAGGAAAAAAAGCTTGACCAAAAGGAGCGGCCTTGGCGTGGCAATCTCCATCCAGACGCCCGGCAGAATAACGATTTCCATCCATTGGTTGATGGCGTTGAGTATCCCGAACATGGCAAGGGGCTTGAGGAGCGTGGCTTCAGCGACATCGGGCGAACGGGCCCCTTCGAGGGCCATGGCCAGGCCCATGCTGAAGAAGGCAAGGCCATAGATAAAGTACATCAGCAGATAGTTGAGTTGCAGAAAACTAAAATACATAGGCTGGTTGGAAACAAGAGATTGTGAGTATTTTTGTAACTATCCAGTAGCACCACATCTGCTTTGTCATCGACCTGCTCATGTGCAATAGCACACTTCGCAGGCCTCTTTCGCGCATCTGCGGCACTGCTGAACAGTTACATTCCGTGGTTTTTGTTCAATCCCGGCATCAAGTTGGATAGTTACGTATTTTTTTGGTAAACGAACACTCTTTGAAGCCTTCAGCACAGTCATACCTGAAACACCGAAACTGTGCAAAGAAAAAGCGAAGAAAATTGGGTAGATATTGCCATTCTGAATGGGTATAGTTGAAGAGATGCTCGAACCGATGAGCAACGGAGGCCGGAAACGATTTCGGGCGCAGGCCGAGGGGAAGAGGAGAACATGGAGCAGACACGAACATACGAAAAACTAGACCGGCCCGAGGTAGTGGCCGCGTTGTTTTATCCCCGGCAAGATGCCACCGCGCCGCCGGTCGGCGCCCAGGACCACGGGATAGAGGTGGAAGCAGGGGTGGTGCTCGGGGCCAGATTTTTTCTGACTGCTGACCCGGCTGCGGTCAACCTTCTTTTTTTCCACGGCAATGGCGAGGTGGTCGCCGATTATGACGAGGTCGGTCCCCAGTACAATGCCCAGGGCATCAATTTTTTGGCTGTTGATTATCGCGGCTACGGGCAAAGCACCGGTAGCCCGACGGTTAGCGCCATGATCCAGGATGCGCATCGGGTTTTGCACTGGGTGCTGGCCTGGCTGGCAGGAGAGGGGCGCACCGGCCATTTGGTGGTGATGGGCCGTTCCCTGGGCAGCGTAGCGGCCATCGAGCTGGCCGCTACGGAGAAGGCGGTTGCCGGGCTCATTGTCGAGAGCGGCATTGCCCAGACCCTGCCGCTTCTGTGCACCCTCGGCTTGGATGTGCAGGCCCTGGGTATTGCCGAGGCCGACGGCTTCGGCAATCTGGAAAAAATCGCCCAGGTGCAAAAGCCCACCTATCTTCTCCATGCCCAGCATGACCAGATCATTCCCGTCGTTCTGGCCGAAGAACTACAGAGTGTCTGCGGGGCGCGGAGCAAGGAATTTCAGATGATTCCCGGCGCGGATCACAACAATATTCTGGCCCTGACCGGCAAGCTCTATTTTCAGGCGATCAAGCAATTTCTCAACAGAGTCGGCAAATCCCACGGACCGAGACGGCCCGGGATTCGCGGCTAAAGGCCTGAGGGGAATATGGCAAGAGATCGACGCCAAGCACATCGGAGCGGCAGCAGCACGTTCCGGCAGGCTGGTTTCGTGGTCGGGCTGCTGGGGGGCTCGGCGGTGGCCGTGGGCCTGTATGAGCCCGGCGCCGACTTTGCCGTTGTCGCCATGATTCTTGCCGGGTTGGTCCTGATCTTTGCCCTGCTGGAGATGCGGCAGGGAGGAGACGATTCTCCGGCGGATTCTTCTTTTTTCGGCACGGCCGGGCCTTTGCTCTGGGTCGTTGTTGTGTGGATTCTTTTCCGCTATTTCGGGGAGGGGGCGCCCCAGCTGATTTTACTCCCGGTCGGACTCATCGGCTGGCTGGCCATCAGTTTCCCCATGCAGGCCTTGCTCGTCCCGATCCTGGCCGTGCTTGGGATGGAGGCTGGGCTGTGGGCCATGGGCTTTCAGGAAACCGCCGGGCTGGCAGGCAATCTGGCCGCTTATGCCGCCGCCGGGGTGGGGCTCAGTGTTTTCATGAGCAGCAAGGCCTACCGCCAACGGATGCGAAAGGCCCTGATCCGGGCCAAAAGGGACACTGCCAGTCGGCAGTATGCCCGTGATCTTGGCCTGTTTGCCGACACGCCCGATATTTTAAGTACCCTGCCGGATTACGATCTTATCGACGATCCGGAGGCTGGCTGTCAGCCCGCCGTGGAAACCATCGCCGCAGCCTTTGACCTGCAACTGGAACTCATCCGTCAAACCCTGGCCCTGTCAACGGTGGCTTTGCTGTGGCCGGACCCGGAGGGCCGTGAATACCGGCTGCGCAGTATTGCCACCATCAGAAAAGATATAGCCCCTGGACCGTTTGGGGTCGGAGTCGGCATCACCGGGGCGTTGCTGGGGGTGGAAGAGTTGGTGAGCCTGGCCCCTGCCACCCCTTCCTTGGGTGTACCCTATTACCTGAACCAGATTGAGGTGGGAGGGATTCTTGCAGTCCGTCTTCCCGATGACGCGGAGGAGTGGCTCGGGTTTGACGACAAGAAGATCGCCCCGCTTCTCTGCGTGGATCGGCCCGGTCAGCAACCGTGGACCGAGGCGGAAAAAGCGATCATGACCCTGACCGCGCGTAAACTTGCCCTGGACGTGAACATGGGCAGGCAGTTTCAGGCCATGGCCCATGAGCGCAGCGCCATCCAGCGGGTTTGTCTCGCCATGCGGGAGCTGAACGGTGCTCTGGGGCTTGAACAGGTGCTGGGGGCCACGATCAAGGCGGTGCGGACTCTGGTGGGCGCTGATTTTATCTCCATCAGCCTGGTCTGCGGCAACGGGCATTGCGTGGCCCTGGCCGAGGGCGAAGGGGCGGAACAACTCATAGGCCGTGAATTCTCCCGGGAAGAGGGGCTGGTGGGCCAGGTGCTCAAGATCAACCGGCCTCTACCGGCCAAGGCTCAGTGCCATGGGCCGACCCAGGTTTTCGGCCACGATCATCTGCTCACCGGCTACAATTCGCTGCTGATTCTGCCCCTGCAAAAAGAAAAAGGCGAGGCCACCGGGGCGCTCACCGTGGCGGTGAAAAAAGCAGAGGTCTTCACCAAGGCCAGGCAGGAGATTCTCGAACTCATCGCCGCCCAGGTTGCGGTCAAGATCGATCTGGGGCAGGCCCATGAGGAGATCAACCGGCTGGCCACCATCGACGG
>CAYTVV010000058.1:0-16580 GCA_964441875.1 uncultured Desulfurivibrio sp. | reverse complement strand
CCTCGGTGCCGGAGTTGCAGAGATAGACCTGGTCGAGATCGCCGGGGCAAAGCAGACTCAGGTTATGGGCCAGCACCGCGACATGGCGGGAGAGGAGTTCCTTGGAAAGATCCACCTTTTTGTCGGTCAGCACCTGGATCATGGCCTGTCTGACTTTTGGGTGATTGTGGCCCAGGTTCAGGGCGCCGTAGGAGGAGACAAAATCAAGAATCCTTTTGCCCTGTGCGTCGATGATCACCGCGCCCTCGGCCTCCTGGGGGTCGATGGCCGTATATTCCCCCATTTCCAGCAGGGTGACGAGGCCGGGGTTCACATGTTTGCGGAAGAGGGCGACTGCTTCGGCGTATGGGCGCTTGCCCACCTCGCTCAAGGGAATCCAATCCGGGTGCATGGTCAACCCTCCAAGTCTGCTTTGGGATAGGGATAGCGCTGGAAAAACTCCTCCAGGGCCGTGGCGGTGCGCAGGGCCTCATACATGTTGCCCGAGATTTTTGTTCTGCCGGTGAAAAAGCTTTTCTGGGGTGAAAGGGTATTTTCGGCCACGGCGAGAAAGGTTTCAGGGTCGGTGCGAAAGCCGAAGGACCCGGCCTGCGGACCTTGCGTCACCTCGGTGAGGATGCCTTTTTCAATGACCAGCGACCAGCAGGCCTGGCCGATGATTTCGATCCAGAAAGCTGCGGACAGGCTCATGAGATTCTTGATCAGGGGCTGGCCCAGAAAGCCCGGCAGGTACTGGTTGAAATACTGCTCAATGGCCGCTGTGTTCTTCATGGCGCGCTCCGTTGACTGCGGGCGGCAAGAAAGGCCCGGAAGGCCTGGGCCAGTTCCGCCTGGGTCGGGGTTGGCAGCATCTCTGGGCCTGCGAGGCTGTCGAGGTTATGGCGGGTGAAGCGGACGCTCAGATTCAGGTAGGCGGCATAGGGCGTGGTTTTCCTGGCCAGCAGGGCTTCCAGGCTGTTGGCTGGCTGGCCCTTGAACGTATCCTCGTCGGCGAAGCGGGCTGCGGGTTGGCCAAAGGCCTCGTTGAAGGCGTCTTCCAGAAGCAGGTTGCCCACCGGTTCCGGGGCCACGAGCTGGAATATCCGGCTTGCGCTCTCCGGTTTTGCGGCCAGGCACACCAGGGCCTCGGCCACTGCATCGTCAAAAACCAGGGGCAGATGCGCCGCCCGGTTGCCCTGCACCCGCAGGACCGGCAGCTCGGCAACCCCCTTCGCCTCGGCGGAATCCCGCAACCGGGCCACGGCGTCGAGAAAAAGAAAGGGGCCAAAGGTCTTGCCCGACCCGGCGGAGGGGCTGCGCTCCACCACGATCCCCGGCCGGTGGATGGTGACAGGCACAGAGGTCGAAGCGGCCATTGCCCCATGCAGAAACGATTCGCCCAGGAACTTGCTTTCCTCGTAGCCGTTGCGGAAGCCCTGGTCAAGATTGAGATCGGCCTCCCGAAACTCGCCGGGCCAATCGCCGCAGACAAAGGCGGTGCTTACCTGATGCAGGGGGGCCTTGGCCTCCTGGGCCAGAGCCAGGGCATGTTCCACTCCCCCTAAGTTTACCGGGAGATAGCTGGCAGCGGTGGCATTCTTGAAATCGGTGCGGGCGGCAAGATGGAAGACCATCCGCGCCTTGGCGCAGACCTCGGCGTAGGTCGCGGGATCAAGGCCAAGGCGGGGCAGGCTGACATCGGCCCAATGCCAGGAGAGCAGCGGGTTAGGGGGCAGCGCCGGAGGCTTGCGCGACAGGGCGATGACCGGGCATCCCTGGCTTAGATATTTACTCAGCAGCGCCCGGCCGACCAGGCCGCTGGCTCCGGTGATGACGATATGCTCTTTCATTGGTCCAGCGTTTGGCTGTCTGCCTGTTCCTGCCACTGCTCCCGCAGAGCCGCATCTTCTTCGGCTGTGGGCAGATGGTTTGTCAGCTCGTCGAGATTGCGGTGCATATTGTCGAGGTAGCGGTCGAGCAGTTCCGGGGAATTTATCGACAAAACCCGTTTGCCCCAAGCGGAACAGTGTTCGCAGCCCTTGCATCCCAGACGGCATTCCGGCTGTTTTTCATAGAAGAAATCGAGAAAGCCGGTGAGCGCCTCGTTGGGCAGGTGGATTTCCAGGGGCGGCAGCAGGCTGCCGTCGGCATTTTTGCGAAAGTTCAGCCAGTGCGGCCAGCCCAGCAGATCGAGCAAATCGCCCTCGAAACAGCCGGAAAGATAGGCGCGGGTCAGGGCGAGAATCTGGGTCTCCGGCATGCCCCGGCCAGCGAGCTTGAAGAAGCGGATGCCCGCCTTTTCCCAAAGCGGGATGTCTTCGGGCCTGATCCACGGGCTTTTCAAAAATTCGCCGGGGCTGGCGAGTTTTTTGAGAAAACACCAGTTCAGGTAAAAGCCGTTATAGGGAAAGCCTGGAATCCCCTCGCCGGAAAGGTTTTGTGAGCCGTGGCCCGCCACGCAGTAATGGTTGTACTTATAGTGGCACTGGGAGATGCAGACCGGATTGGCGATCAGTTCAAGGGGCACCGGGCTTTCCAGGGAGGCGCGTTTCAGGAAGCGGAAGTCGCGGTTGGCTTCCACATCCAGGACGATCCGTTTGGCCCCGGCTTCGAGCCATTGGTCGATGCCGCGCATGGCCCCGACATAGCCGATGGTCGAGGTCACCACCTCCAGGGCCGGATAGCGGCTGGCAATGATCCGGGCCAGATAGGGCACGGCCACGGTCACCGAGCGCACCCCGCAATCCACGAGCAGGGCAAGAAGCGCCTCCAGCTCGGCGCGGCCATGGCTGGTGTATTCGTAGTTGGCGTAGCTCGGCGCGTTGAGTAGGTAGTTGAAACCGATGTCGCTGTTGCCAAGCGCCTGGATATGGCTGCGGAACTGGGCGTGGGTCGGGGAGGGCAGATACTTTGCAGGCCGGGCCGAGTTGAAGGGGGCGCTTTGCAGAGAGCCGTAGACTTCATGCACCCTGCGGCCGGTGGCGGCATATTCTTGATTGAGTTGGGCCAGGCCTTCGGCACAGGCGGCGGTGAAGGTGGTGGGAACGGTGAGATTCAGCATGGTTGGGCAGGCCTTGGGCGAGGGTGTCAGAAAGTTTGGGACCGCACAACGGCTACGGCGGAACGCGCATAGTAGGGAGTCAGGGTGGCAATGTCAAGACGGATTTACGGCGTATCGGATAGAGGGATTGCATGGGTGGCAAGGATCATCCCGGCCTGATTTCCGCTGGGGTCAAGTCGCAACTCCACGGTCAGCAAGCAGGGGGGCGGTGCGTCGTGCGCTGGGGCAAGGCGGATGACAAGCTGGCGTTGTTCCCCCGGTTTGAGCGGCGGCAGTTTTTCCTCGACCAGGGCCACCAGATTTTCAGCCAGCAGGGTGCGGTCCTGGCTGTAGAGGCGTACGGCCAGATGCGCCGGGCGGAAACGGAAAGAGCCGGTGGGCAGGCTGTGGGGCAGGGTATTGGTGAGTGATAGTTGCAGGATGTTGAACGGTGCGGGTTGCCAGCCTGTAAACTCCAGACGAACCGCGCCGGGCATCTCGACAAGGTGGGCAAGGCCGAAGGTATGCCTACGGGTGGGGCGGCTGTCTTCAAAGGCGACCAAGGCCTTGGAAAAGAGGTTACTGCCCTTGGTGGCCGTGCGGACAACTTGGGGCATGTGGCATTCCTGGCAGGTTGGCGTGGCCGGGTGGGTACTGCGGCTTGCCTGCCAGTCGCTAAAGGTTTCCGTATGGCAGGTGCCGCAAAGTCCGCTGTTGCGGAAGAATTCGGGCTGGATTGCAATCGGATGGGGGGCGAACAGGGCTGATTCCGGTTCCGGGCCGGTCATGGCGCCTTGGCTCAGATGGCAGGAAACGCAGGAAACCCCGTCTTCGCGATGATAGCGGCGGGGGGCAGGGGATTCGCCGGTGGCGCGAACCGTGTCAGGCACATGGCAGCCGAGGCAGGAGTCATCGGCCCCGTCGGTCAACATGGCCTGGAATTTGGGGTTCATAAAGGCCTGGGCATGGGCCGAGTGCTGCCATTCTCCGAATTGTTCGATATGGCACTGGCCGCAGTCCGCAGCCTTGGGGCCATGCGCCTCGCCGAGGGTATTGTTGACCTCGGTCAGATGGGCGAAGGGAGAACAGGCTGCGAGGCAGAGCAAAGCCGCAAGGCAAAGGGCGGCTGGAAGGGCGTTTTTTTTACGCATGGCAAGGGCCTGTTGTGTGATGGTAAAATGAAATATTCGTACCGACAATATATCAGATGTATGCGGCGATCGGCAGCAGGTTTATTTGCAAAGGCGAGCAGTGATGGGGCCGCCGCCCCCTCGTAGGGATGATCAGTTTCTTGCGGCGGATATCCCGTTTCATGGTGCTTCTGCCCCAGTTTGGGTGGCGCATGCATCCATGCGTCGCTGGGTGCTGCTGGTCAAGTTGTTTGTATCCTTGGCGGTTTCGGCCTGGCCCGCCAAGGTTTGTCTTGTGATATAATGGCTAAAGTCGGATCATGTGAATCTATCTGCGATATGCCAAAGGAGGCACTCATGAAAACGGTGATTGCGGTTGCGCTACTGCTTGTGACGGCCGGGACTGCCTGGGGCTTTGACGCCGAGTCTGGTTGCGTTAACTGCCACGGCAACCAGGGGAAGATGAAAGCGCTGGGGGCGGAGTCGATGTACCTGGACCCGGCCCGGGTGGATCAGGAGGTGAACATGAAGGGCAAGCCTACCTGCGTGGACTGCCACCTGGGCGACCCCAAGGCCCAAGACAAGGAGGCGGCCCACCAGGGGGTGCTGCGGCCTTTCCTGGTGGGGGCGGGCAAAAAGCTGAAGGGCAAAGCGCTCTCCCGTGAGGCGGCAGGTGCTCTGCAACCCTTGACGCCAAAGGGGACCGGCATGAACAGCATGATCCCCAAGGGGGATCCGCAGAAGCTGGAACAGGCTGGGGTCAAAAAGATCGTCGGCATAGAGTGGCATGACCGTGACCGGGAAACCATGGCCTATGCCCCGCAGGTGGCTGAACAGACCTGCGGCCGCTGTCATGCCAAGGAGGTCAAGGATTACAACAGCTCGGCCAAGGGACTGCTGAGGCACCAACGGGCCTACCGCGATTGGAGCGAGAAGCTGCCCGGTCCGCAAAATTGCGGGATGTGGTTTGGTCAAAACGAAGAGACTCTCAAGGCGAGAACCTCCGTTCCCTACAGCCCGGCACAGAACGCGGCCTCCGACCGTTCCTGCAATATGTGCCATGCTTCATGCAACGACTGCCACTTCAAGCCGGTGGCCAACAAAGGAAGCCATTCCTTCGGCAAGCCCGACACCGCCAGCTGCTACGGCGGCGGGCGGGCGAGCATCTGCCATGCCGGGCCCATGGACCGTCGGCGCGGCGCCGGCTACGTCCGGGGTGAGTATTCCTTCCCCGCCAATCTCCCGCAAGGCGCCCATGTCAAGGCCGGACTCCAGTGTCTCGACTGCCATAAACCGGCCAATCACCAGTTCGGCCATCTCGCCGCCGATGATGCGCGCAAATCCTGCGCCGAGTGCCACGGCGAGATCGTCAAGGCGGTCAACAGCTCGCCCCACGGCAAGGTTGACTGCACCTCCTGTCATATCACCGTTTCCGGCGCCTACCAGTACACCTTCTGGGGCCAGGGGAACGCCGCCGGGGTGGAGACCCCCTACGGCAAGCACAAGGAATACTACGGCACCCGCGACCTGCCCACCATCATCAAAAACGCCTCGGGCCGCTGGATTCCGGTCAAGCCCTACCCCATGGCGGTCATGAACCAAACCAAGGAACTGGGGCCGACCAAGCTGCTCTTCCGCGCCATCCCCAAACGCAACATTCCCGGCAACCCGCGGATCGGCGAACCGCTCACCTTCGAGGTGGCGCGCAAGGCCACCGACGTGAACGACGCCTTCATCGTGGTCGGCACCCGCAGCGATCTTCCCTCGGGGAACAAGGCGATCCTCTGGGTCCAAATGGACAAGCTGAGCCACGCCATGGGTAAGCCGCGCGACTGCGGCAGCTGCCACGACTCCCATGCCCAAGTGGGCCGGTCGGAATGGAACTACTTCGAAGACAAGGATGTGACCAAGCCGTTTACAGGGAGCTACACCATCACCGCCGACAAGAGCGGCCTCCGTTTCAGCGATCTTGTCTGGGAGGAGCCCTCCCTGGCCCCCAATCGCAAGGTGGAGGATATCGCCCCCTTTGCGGTGCTTCCCAAGGATGCCTGGGATGTCAAGGGGATCGATCTCTCCATCCCCTATAACGACAAGAAAACTGCCAAGGCCCGCACGGAGTTGGAACGTTTTTTGATTGAGCTGGACAAGCGGTCTAACGACCAGCAGGTCGGGAATATCCGGGTAATTGCCTATCACAACCTGGCCATGGCCAAGAAGATGCTGAAAAAGAAATAATCGTCGTTATTGAAAACGGTGCGGATAAGGCAACGGATGGCCGAAAGAAGTCGGCGGAACAGTGCATTGTCCGCGATCACCCAGAGGAATAATTTTAATGTTTTCCGATTGACAGTGTCGGGACGATACCCCCATGATGTTCATGAGGGTATCGTTTGCACGGTGAGATTCCCGGTGGTTGTTGTGCCAGGGAATGGAGCGAGCAACAGCCCGTGAAGAGGTGTTCCCCTTCTCCTCCCAAATCGGGAAAGAATAAACTGGTCGTGCGCCATGATCCATAACAGCGACGAAAAGAAATGGCAGCTCGATATGCGCCGCAGTGGTGACGATCTGCTGGAGGTATCGTGTGGCGGCCGCTGGTGTCTGGATCAGGATCTGCCTATAGCCGGGGTGATTTTGGCTGATTTGGGAGATGGCCTCCGCCGCCTTTCTTTTAACACCGCGCAACTCTCTGCCTGGGACACCGGGTTTCTTGCTTTTCTCCGGTCGGTGTTCGCGCTCTGCGGTGAGCGCGGCATCAGTATCGACCAGGAGGGGTTGCCCTTGGGGGTTCGCCATCTCCTGGCCATGGCCGCCGCGGTGCCCGAACAGAAGGTGGCCAGGCGGAGCAGCGTTGGACAGAGCCTGCTCTTTCAGGTGGGCGCGGCAACGGTGGAGTTTTTTCGCGGCGCTCCGGAGATGCTCTCTTTCCTCGGCGAGATCACCCTCTCCTTTGGCCGGCTGATCCGCGGGCAGGCCAGATTCCGCCTGAGCGATCTCTGGTGGGAGATTGAAGAGGTCGGCCCCCGCGCCCTGGTCATCGTCTCGGTGATCAGTTTTCTCGTCGGCCTTATCCTGGCCTATCTGGGGGCGGATCAGCTTCGGTTGGTCGGGGCTCAGATCTTCATTGCCGACCTGGTGGCCATCGGCATGGTGCGCGAGGTGGGGGCGCTTATGACCGGGATCATCATCGCCGGCCGCACCGGCGCGGCGTTTGCCGCCCAGCTCGGCACCATGCAGGTCAACGAGGAGATCGACGCCTTCAAGACCCTGGGCATCTCGCCGGTGGATTTCCTGGTTCTGCCCAGGATGCTGGCCCTGATGCTGATGGTGCCGCTTCTCACCCTGTACGCTGGTTTTGTCGGCATGCTGGCCGGCATGCTGGTTTCAGCCACCATTTTTGACATCGGCATGTTCGAGTACTACACCAAAACCCTGCGGGCCTTGGAGCTGAAGCATTTTCTGGTGGGGCTTTCCAAGGGCAGCGTTTACGGGGCCATGGTCGCCTATGCCGGGTGCCTGCGCGGGATGCAGTGCGGCAGAAGCGCAGAATCGGTGGGTGAGGCGGCAACCTCGGCGGTGGTGACCGGCATCCTGTTGATCACCATTTCGGCTTCGCTGATGACCATTATCTTCTACCGCCTGGGGATTTAAATTATGAACGGTGCCCCCCACATCGAGATCCGCGACCTGACCATGGCCTATGGCGAATTCGTCATCCAGCGCGATCTTAATTTCGTGGTCAACAAGGGGGATATTTTTGTGATCATGGGCGGCAACGGCTGCGGCAAGACAACCCTGATGCGGGCTCTGATCGGCCTGCAACGGCCAGCCAAGGGCACGGTGTTTTATGGCGGCGAGGATTTTTGGGGCGTGGAGCCTCAGGAGCAAGAGCAGCTCAAGCGGCGGCTCGGCATCATGTTTCAAGGCGGCGCCCTGTGGAGTTCGCTGACCCTGGCGGAAAACGTCGCCCTGCCGCTCAAGGAGTACACCGCGCTTTCGCCGCGCCATCTTGCCGAGATCGTCTCCTTCAAGCTGGCCCTGGTGGGGCTGGCCGGGTTTGAGGATTTTTATCCGGCCGAGCTGAGCGGCGGCATGAGAAAACGGGCAGGCTTGGCCAGGGCCATGGCCCTTGACCCGGATATCCTGGTGATCGACGAGCCCTCTTCCGGTCTCGATCCGCTTACCGCCAGGCGTCTCGACGACCTGATCCTCGAATTGCGCGACAGCCTGGAAACGACCATCGTGGTGATTACCCATGAGTTGGCCAGTATCCTGGGCATCGGCACCAATTCTGTTTTTCTCGACACCGAGACCCACACCATGATCAACACGGGCAATCCCAAGGAGGCGGTTGCCTCCGGCGACGCTAAGGTGCGCCATTTTCTCACCAGGGGGACGGCATGAGGAACTCGAGGAAAAATATGGGAGATAACTGTTCAGCAGTGCCGCAGATGCGAGGAAGAGGACTGCGAAGTGTGCTTTTGCACATGAGCAGGGTGATGACGAAGCAGATGTGGTGCTGCTGGGCAGTTATCAGGGGGGCGACATGAGCAGGCAGGCAAATCCCACGCTGATCGGGGCCTTTGTTCTCGGCGCTATTCTTCTCGGGGCGGTGACCGTCCTGCTTTTGGCCGGGGGGCAGTGGTTTCAGGAACGACGCCAGCATGTATTGTATTTTGAAGGAGCGGCCCAGGGGTTGCAAGTGGGGGCGCCGGTGGTCTTCCTCGGAGTCAAGGTGGGCACGGTGAAGCGCATTCAACTCGGGTTGGATGCGGAAAATCACCGCTTCATGGTGCCGGTCACCATCGAGGTGGAAGCCAACTTGGTCCAATCCCCCCGCGGCGAGCAGGTCGATCTGCGGGACCGGAAAACCATCCGGCAGCTAGTGGAGCGTGGCTTGCGCGGCCAGCTCAAGATGCAGAGCCTGCTCACCGGCCAGCTCTACGTCGATCTGGATTTCCATCCCGACAAACCGGCCCGCTTCATTGCCAGCGACCCTGAGGTGAGCGAGATTCCTACCATCCCGACGGCAGCGGAAGAGCTTGCCACCAAACTGGAAGGGTTTCCCATGGATACCTTCCTCACCGATCTTGCCGCCATCAGTCAGTCGCTCAATAAGATTCTTTCCTCGGAGGCAGCGAGGATGATCCCGGTGCGGTTGGAGGCGACGCTGGCGCACCTGCAATCCCTGAGCGCCAAGCTCGACCGCGATGGCGGCCCCGTGCTCACCGAGATGCGGGCGGACCTGGTCGAGATGCGCAAGGCCCTTGAAGCGGTAAGGGCGGCGATGGTCAAGGTCGGCGGGGTGGCCGAGGCTGGGACCCCCATGGTTGCAAGCCTCACCAAGGCCAGCGAAGAGCTGGCCAAGACGGCGCAGGCGTTGCAGGGCTTGGCGGGGGAAGAGTCGCCCACCGTGCGGCAGCTCAACACGGCGCTCCAGGAAATCGGCCGCGCAGCCCGCGCTCTGCGGCTTTTGGCGGAAACTTTGGAGCAGCAACCGGAGGCGGTTGTGCAGGGGAAACGTCGAGAAGGGGAAGGAAAATGAAAGATATATCTGGCAAGGGGAGGGGCCGTTGGCTGGTATTGTTGGGTTGCGCGCTGCTACTGGCAGGCTGCGCCCGCACCGCGCCGGTGAGCTATTATCAGCTCTCAGCCTTGGAAGCCGTCCGAACTGCCCCAGCCGGTGGCGAAGCGGGCAAGATGGTGCTCGGCATCGGCCCGGTGCGGCTAGCGGAATATCTGGATCGGCCCCAAATCGTTACCCGGCTGACCCCCAATCGATTGCAATTGGCCGACAGCCACCGCTGGGCCGAGCCGCTTGGCGAAAACATCCCCAGGGTGCTGGGGGAAAACCTCTCGGCCCTGCTGGGCACCGAGCGCATCCTGCTCCATCCCTGGCCAGCCTCCAGGACCACGGATTACCAGCTCCTGGTCGAGGTGCTCCACTTTGAAAACGAGAGCGACGGGGCAGCCCGACTGGTTGCCCTTTGGTCTGTCAAGGGCAAGGATGGCGGCATTGTGCTGCCGGAAAGGCGGAGCAGCCATCTGGCGCCAGCGATAAGCCGGGATCAGGACGGGCAGGTTGGAGCCCTGAACGCGGCGCTGGGGCTTTTTTGTCGGGAGATTGCCCAGGAATTGACGGAGTTGCCAGCGAAGTCTTCTCGGTCAGGATTGTAGGAGGTGCATCATTTTTGCTGGACTTGTAACAACTCGGAATTTGTTTCAAACAGGTGCTTCGACAGGCTCAGCATGAACGGAATATTTATATATTTTAAGATAACCTCCGTTCGCCCTGAGCCTGTCGAAGGGCTGTTGTTATGAGGCCATTAAACGTGTAATCATAATTCCTGCCCGCTAAAATGTCCAACAAGCCGTTTCAGCCGGACCTGGGCCGCCGCGACTTCGGCAAGGCTGGCAAAGGCCCGGACGGTCTCGGCGTTGCCCGGATCAAAGCCGCCGCGCAGGGGCTGACGGCCCATTAGGGCGGCGACAAAGGCGCGCTCCAGTCGATCCGCCGGTTCATCCGATTGTTCCGTGTCCGCCAGGTTGTACCATTCAGCTAACCGTGGCTCGGTCAAGGCCTGTTTTATCTCCTCCTGCAACACCGTGGTCGCACCATAGCCGTGCCGAAACAGATCGGTCATGCACCAGATTTCCAGCAGCTCGGCCGCTTTGGCTGCGGCTCCGGCCTGGTCGGGATGGCAGGGTGGCTCCTGCTTGGCCAGCAATGACTCCAGGCCCAGCGAGATGGTATCCCGCACCCTGGTGACAATGGCGGTGATGTGTTCGACATCCTGCGGTTTTTCCCCGTAGGCCATGATCGCGCTGTTGATGGCCCAGACCAGTTCCTGCTCCAGGCGGGACAGGCTGTTCGGATCAGTGACCAGGGAGAGGGCCTGCTGCAACAGGGTGGTTTCGAGCAAAGGCGCGGCATACACCGAGGGCAGGCGGGTGACTGCGCTGTCCAGAGGCTCCTGGGGCCGGGGCAGGGGCTGACGGCTGGGCGGCCGGGAGAAAAGAGCGATTGCCTCGATGGGGGTGGCAAAGCCCAGATCCTGCATGCGGCCGCTGCGGAAGCGCAGGGCTTCTTCCTCGATCTGGGTGGGCAGATCCACGCGGATTTCGCTCATCAACCGATGCGTTGCGGTTGGGTCGTATTGGTACATGGCATCCAGCAGGGCAAAGGGGTGGACCTTGAGGGGTAGATCGGGCATCTTCAGTTCCAGGAGGTAGAAGCCGTCCGGGGTCATGGCTCGGGCCGTGGTCTCACGCTCCTCATCCTCCGGCGGCACCTGATCCGCATCCGGGTCATAGACCGTGACGGTCTGGGTCAGGAAGAGAAGCTGGAGCACATAATCCAGGGAGAGAAAGGTCTGGGCCAGGGTTTCCGCATCGATGGAGGCAAAGGGCGCCAGCCATTCATCCAGACTATCAACGGCGAAATCGTAGCGGTTCCAGCAATCCAAGTCCAGACAGGCTTGCAGCTGTTCGTGGCTCAGCTCCCGGAGGATGGGCAGGGCTTGGTCCATTCCCAGTTCCCGAACAATGTAGTATGCCTCCAGAGGTTCCAGGGCCGCGACCTCGTCGGCCAGGTCGGTTGCGGCGAGAAGCCGTTCGCCCCGCCGGGTCAGGGAGCGGGCCAGATCGGCGCGGAACGGGGTCAGTTCGATGATATTGTTGTCGGTCATTTTCTCGTGTCCGTTGAGGGTAAGCGTGTATTGTAAGGCTGAATTTCAGGATGGGTATCATACCGCAAGAACGGTCAGCCGGGTATCTTATTTCTGATTGCCAAGCAATCTCATTCATGGTGTTTTGCTTTATGGCCGTTGAAATCCCATTGGCACGCAGCCGAGCACCGGAGAGGCTGCCGAAAAGGGGATTTGCACTGTTTGAGGCGAAGCCGAGTTTGCAAAGCCCCGGCAGCATCGAGGAGCACAGGGCATCCCGCCCCTCGGCGGGACATGGGACACAGGGGGCCTTTTCTTTTTCGTTCTTTTTCTTTGGGCAAGCAAAGAAAAAGAACAGAAGAATGAAGCCTGGTTCCTCTAGTTGCGAAGACACATGCCTAGATTAAAAAATCAGCAAGACCACGGGAAAACCTATGCATTTTCCAACGGTTATTTTAGAATGAACGCCACCAAGAGACGTTTACCATCCCCTCTATCTGGAGGCATATGAAAAAAGTTCTACTCGCATCGTTAAAGGCTTGGCTCAATCATCGCGGCGCCAGCAAGGGCGCGGCTCTTGCTTTTTATGCCCTGTTCTCCATGACCCCCATTCTGATGCTGGCCATCGCGGTGGCCGGGTATTTTTTTGGCGCGGAAGCGGCCCAGGGTGAAATCATCGCCCAGCTTCCAAAAACGGTCGGACCCAATGGCGCGCGGGCAATTCAGGCCTTGCTGGCTGCTGCTCGAGATCCTGTTTCCGGGCGGCTTGCAACCATTGCGGCCAGTGTTCTGCTGCTGATCGCCGCCACCAGCGTCTTTGTCGAGTTGAAAGAGAGCCTGGATGAAATATGGGGTATCCCGCCGTCGCAGCATCCTCCTTTTCTTATCCTGTTGCGAACCAGATTGCTCGCCTTTGGCCTGGTGCTGGTTCTCGCGCTCCTGCTGCTGGTCTCCCTGATTTGCGGCGCGATGGTTTCCGTGCTTGCCAGCTTCGTGGGCGGGATGTGGAGCAGCTCGGCCCCTGTTTTTTCTCTCTTCGCCTCGCTCCTTTCCTTTGGTATCACCGCATCTCTGTTCGCGGTGATTTACAAGATGCTGCCGGAGGCGCCGCCTTCCTGGCAGGATGTCTGGATCGGCGCCGTGGTCACCGCCGGCTTGTTCGTCCTCGGCAAATATGCGGTCGGCCTGTACTTGAGCAAGACTGGTGTGGCTTCCAGCTTTGGCGCGGCCGGATCGTTGATCGCCTTGTTGCTCTGGGTCTATTTCTCGGCGCAGATCTTTTTTTTGGGTGCGGAGTTCACCCGGCAGTATGCCTTGTCTTTTGGGAGCTTCAAGGGCGCGGGCATTGATGCGGAAGAGGAGTCAGGTGGATGACTGTGGGTGGATTCGATGTGTGGTAAGGGCCGGAGTCGCAGTGCTTATCTCGAAACAGCCATAAGTCAGCTCCGACCCCATTTATGCCCCTTTGCCTTTCCCGACTTCTCGGGAAGATCTTTGCGAGAAATGCGGGTTAGTCGGAAACGACCTTGAAAGAAAGTTTTACCCGTGCCCGAAAAATAGATCCTTTGCCCTTTTCGTCAATTTTCATGTCAAGGGTAACAACCTCTGCAATCCTCAGGTCGCGCAGACTCAGGCCTGCGGTCTTGACGGCATTTTGGGTAGCTTCTTCCCATGAAACCGGGCTTGATCCGACCATTTCGATGATTTTGTAAACACTCTCAGTCATGGTATTCTCCTTGGTTAAGGTTAGGGGAATTTCCCTGAATACACCTGCTTGTGAACGTTACTTGGTCTGTTGTCGGTGAATTGGCTAAAAATCTACAGTTGAGGTTCTGGAAATTGGTCAAAGAGGCCGATCCGTTGCAATATTGTATCGTGTCGGGTTGCAAAACTGAAGGCGAAATGTGTAATGTCACAATTAATAATGTAGATTCGGTGAGTTGGTAACAATCGTCATGGGCGAAACACGATTCATAGTGGCGGGAAGTTTTATCGACGGCAGCGGTGCTGCGGTGCGCAGGAATGTCTTTCTGAAAGTTACGGACACCATCATTACCGCCATTGGCTCCGCAGCAGACCTTCCCCGCAATGACGGGGCTGCAATCGATGACTTCTCGCACTGTACCCTTTTGCCTCCGCTGGTTGACTGTAGCGTGTCGCTTACGCAATCGCCCTCCGTGGACAGGATGGTAAGGGTGCCCACCGAAGAGGTCGGTTTTGCGAAAAAGGCAGCCATGTTGGAGCGGCATCTTCGCGACTGCCATGCCCACGGAGTGCTCGGTGTGGCCGACAGCGATGATCGTGACCTGGTGGAACGGTATCAAGAGGGGATGGCGCAGGGGAGCATCATTGACATTCGTTCCTCCGGCCCGCTCTGCCGGAGCAGGCACTGTGCAGATGACAACGCGGCAGGCGGTGATTTTCTCAAGATCGGTTATTCCGGCAATATCGAAGACGATCAAGCCCCAGAGCCACGGCTTACCCACGAAGACCTCTGCCGCCTTCTTCAGCACCGAGGCGGCAGAAAGGCGGTGGTGGTGGCCAATGGCGTGCAGCAGGTAGCGGAGGCGCTTGCGGCGGGGTGTGATGCCATCGAACAGGGATACGGCATGGGCGAGGACAATCTCGAAAAAATGGCGGAGAAGAATGTGCTGTGGATTCCCAGCGTGCTGCGGGCCAAGAATGGTTTGGACGGAGCGAGCTCAGGCGGGTCTGTGTGTTGCCGTTTCTCCATCCGCTATGTGGCGCCGGGAAAGCCGGTTCCGGGGGTGGAGGCTTTTTGGCAGAAGATGCTCGCCGAACAACTTACGCAACTGCGGTTGGCCAGAAAATTGGGCGTGAAAACGGCGGTGGGAACAGGGGCTGGCAGTGTTGGCATCCTCCATGGCGAGTCGATGGCCGAGGAGATGAAATTGTTTATCAAGGCAGGCTATTCACTGGAGGAGACCATCCGGTGCGCCTCGGAAAATGGCGCCAGATTTTTCGGTATGGAGAAGCTGGGGGCGCTAACGGTCGGGCGGAAAGCAACATTTCTGATTTCCAGGGGCACGGTGCAACAGTTGCCTAGAAAACTCTCCTATCTGGAAGGCATCTATGTTGACGGCGTACCCAGCAGCACCTATCGGAAAAATCCGGTTAAGACGGCGTGAGAGGAGTGCTTTGCGCCGCTAGCAAAAGAAACTGGGGAGTGTCCTAATTTGTCTTAGCATGTAAAATCTATGGCGTTATCTCAACCACCCAAGGCTTGAAATGGTCGTCAGCTGTTCGTAGGCTGGGCCAGGATAAAAATTGTAAACAAAGTTTCCATTCACGTTTCCTGTGAGACGCCAATTATTGCCTTTGTATGCTTCATATCTCGCTTGTATGTTCCATCTTGTGACAGTTCTTTCGTCGCTCCGAATGATAGCTAAGGCTTGCTCCTTCTCGGCTTCGGTGGGCCAATCAAAGCCTCGTAATTTTTTAAAATCACGTTCTAATGTAGCTGTTGCATTAGAAATGGACATAGCCTCGATATCATACAAGAGTTCTATTCTTTCGTATTCCGACATAAGGATAGAAGCAGGAACAACAACTTGATAGCGCCTAATTAGAACACCCATCAGAAGACCTTTGACACATGTCTCAATAAGGAGCGCGGCCAATTTTTCGCTTGGTTCTTTAAAATCCACAGCGACACGGGGTGAAATAATTGCTTCTCCTCTCAAGCCGCTAACTGCGAGAGAATATCCCATTTGTGCAGCTTCTAGTGCGGTCGTGGGTGTTGGTTTATTAACTGCATTGTTATTGCCATTGTTGTTAATAATTTCATTTTCAGTCTCATTTTCACTGCTATTATTGTCAATTTCATCGCAGCCAGATACGCATTCAGGAGGACCAACCTCGGGTGGGTTAGGAACGGGACCAGGATAATTAGACCAGTCAGCTTGTGCGTTAAGAATAAAGTTGGAAAGGAGTACCAAGATAGAGAAAATTGTCAGCACAAAACATTTTCTTTTCTTAGTATCCATGATGATGTCTCCTTGCTGATTAGATCCAGTTCATCTCAGATCAGCAGCACGTCCAGGAACAGGTGGATGATCTCCTTGTCCATAAAGGAGATGAAATCAGCAATGGTAGTAAAATCGGACCGGTGTCGACGGACAAAGCCATGAAAATTACGTTGCTATCGGCAGGCTTGTTCGACCTTCTGGCTGGAGGCAATGCCCCGCAAGTAGGACATGATCTTTAAAAGAATTTTGGGGCCGTAGGCTGTGGCGTCGGTCTGATCATTGCTAAAGCGGGGGGCAAACAGGGAAAGGTTAAACTTGTGGTCGAAAAGATGATTCAGGGAATACTCGAAAGTGCTGGGCGGTATCTGCTGGGTGAAGTGGATGGGGATGAATTTGCCTTGGTCATATGAATCAGGCTTGTACCGTACCATTGCGATATCCTTTGCTGTGGTTAAACGGTCTCCTCCTTGAGTATTGTAGCCATTATACAATAATTAGATGTGTAAATACAGATGAAAATACAGTTAGTTAACTTTTGCGCAATCTCACCGATCCGGTTAACCTGGCGTGTCAATGGCTTTTTTGCCAAGTTCAGTCGGAGGGAAAAAAGGGACACTGCCCGTATTTCTGGAAATTTAAGGTCCAATCTGCGGGCAAACACTGTGACGATTTCCGCACAAAAAAATGGTCAACCGCATTCGGTTGACCATTTCTGATTTTCAATGGAGGCGGCGAGCGGATTTGAACCGCTGAATAATGGTTTTGCAGACCACTGCCT
>CAYTVV010000057.1:0-16585 GCA_964441875.1 uncultured Desulfurivibrio sp. | reverse complement strand
CAGCAGTGCCGCAGATGCGCGGAAGAGGTCTGCGAAGTGTGCTAGTGCACACGAGGAGGCCGATGACAACGCAGATGCGGTGCTGCTGGACAGTTACGCGAAATACTACTGTAGCGGGAACTTGAATGGCAACTAAAAAATCAAGCAGCAAAGATACCGACCAGCAAGAAATCTATGTGAGCCGCTCGGAAAAGAAACGGCAGGCCAAGAACATCGAAGAGATCGCCAAGGAACTGGTTGCTCTCTCCCCGGCCCTGATCAAAAAACTGCCCGCCGACGATCTGTTAAAAACAGAACTACACAACTCCCGCGACCTCAAAGGCGGCGCGCTCAAACGGCAGACCAAATTCATCGCCGGCATGCTGCGGGAGACCGGGGCCGATGAAGTGCTTGCCTTCCTGACGGAACGCAAGGGTTCCCATCTAAAGCAGGCCGGGGAATTCCATGAGTTGGAACGGCTGCGGGAAGACATTATCACCGAAGTGATCGAAGCGCGGGAAGAAGCCCAACGGGACCAAGAACACCTCACGGAAAGCTGGCAGTCCGAAACCATTGCCGTGGCCTGCCGCAGGTTTCCGGCCCTGGACCACAATGCCCTGAAAAAATCAGCCTTGCGCTATGCCGCCACCAGAAAGCCGGTGCATCGCCGGGAGATGTTTCGGCAATTGCACGCCGCCATGGAGCGTCAGCAGTTTAGCGAGAAAACCCCGCCCACCAGCGACGAGGCATAAGAACGCCATGGAATACCGCACCGGCTCGATCAACCGGGTTTTCACCGTACGCTTTGACGAAGGGGACGACTTTCTCGATGGCCTGCGGCAGCTCATCATCAAAGAAAATATCCGCTGCGCCTGGTTCCATGTTTTGGGCGGCCTGCGCGAGGCCGGGGTGGTTACCGGACCCAAGGAACCGGTCATGCCCCCGGAGCCGGTCTGGGCGCAAATAGACGGCGCTCGGGAAACCCTGGGCAGCGGCAGCATCTATTGGGATGAAACCGAGCCGCGCATCCACCTCCATGCCGCCTTGGGCCACCACGGCGACACCCTCACCGCCTGCGTACGCAAGGGCACCAAGGTCTATCTTATCCTTGAGGTTCTGATCCTCGAACTGGAAGGCATCGAAGCCACCCGCCCCTGGTTTGCCCAAGGTGGCTTCAATCGCCTCACCTTTGCCTCCTGACCTATCCCTGATTTTTCCATTTGACTTTTCACCTGCCTTTCCCGCATCATGAAAATAGTTCCCTGCAAAAAATCAAGATGACGTTTGGCATAGTGCCCATCTGCAACACACAGCAAGGGAGGAAAGACCATGGCAACCAAAGAGAAAGCAAGAAAAGCACCCGCCGCCAAAAAATCACGGGCAACCGCGCCATCATCCATCGAATTCGCGGTGATGGCACCCGAGGCCAGGGAGGTTTTCCTGGTGGGGGATTTCAACGGCTGGCAGGCGGAAGGTTTCCAAATGCGTAAGTTCAAGGACGGCATCTGCCGAAAAAAGGTGCAGCTCAAACCCGGACGCTACGAATATCTTTTTATCGTTGACGGCGACTGGTGGACAGACCCCCAGAACGACGCCTGTTGCCCCAATCCCTTTGGCATGGAAAACTCGATCATCCAGATCAACAGCTAAAACACCGTTTACAAAAAAAGGCCCGTGAACACAAAGTGCGCACGGGCCTTTACTATTCTAACACAATCGCTTCGGCTCAGGCGGCGGGCGTCACCTTGATCAACTCATCACCGGGCTGCACGGCGTCACCCACCTTGGCGACAATCTTGCCGACCACCCCGTCCACCTCGCTGTTCACCGGGGTTTGCATCTTCATGGCCTCAAGGACCACCAGCTTCTCCCCGGCCTTCACTTCCTGCCCTTCCTGAACGGAAATCTCACAGATATTGGCAGTGAAAGGCGCCCGGACATCGCCGGCCTTGGCCAGGTCCTCGATCTCCTTCTTGCTCAGCTTGGCTGCTTTTGCCTCGCCGGCCTGGGCCACGGCGTTTTCAAAAACAAAATGCCGCTGGTGGTGATCGATATTGAGATAGACGTTGGTTTCTGATCCGTCCTCATTCTCCTGCATGGGACCCATCTCGACGATGTGCTCCTTGCCGGTATGGTCTTTATAGGCAATGGTTTCTCCCAGCTTAAAACCGCCCCGCCGGAAAAGAATGCTCGGCGGCAACACATAGACCTTGCCGAACTTCTCTTCAAAGCGGAAGAAATTCACCGCATCATTGGGGTGCTGGAGATAGGTAACCAATTGCTGCTCGGTGGGCGCGTAGCCAAGCTTGTCGGCCAAAGCCTTGCGCTCCTTCTCAAGATCAATATCCTCAATGGCCTCCATGCCGCCATCCCGCTCGAGGATTTTCTTCCAATCCGGGCCAAAGGCCTTCTCGTAAATCCAGTCGGGCGGCGGATAGAAGGGAAACGGCCCATACTTGCCGAGCAACAGATTTTTCAGGTCGCCGGAGCAGTTGCCGTAGCGTTCGCCGCCCTGCACGTTACTCACCGCCGTGGTCCAGAGAATCTGGGAACCAGGCGTTACACTCCAATAGTTGCCCAACTCAATCTGGACCTTGGGCAGTTCCTTATGGAGAATCTCCGGCATTTTGTCGAGGAAGCCGCCCTTGGCCGCCTGCTCCAGACTGCTGCCCATGGCCCCGCCCGGCAGCTTGTGGATCTGGACCGTGGGGTCAAAGCCCTTGATCTGGGACTCGAAGTATTCGTAGTATTTCCGCTCGGGCTGCAACACCTCGGAGGTTTCCATGATGGCCGCCTCGTTGATCCCCACGGCCTCGCGACCATACTCTTTCAGGGTATGGATGACGCTCAAGATCGGTGGCGGACCGTAGTAGCCGGTAAAAGCATGATCCGAAGCATCGACGATCTTGGCGCCGGACATGGCTGCGGAAACAATGCGGCCGATGTCGTTGCCGTCGGTGTTATGGCCATGATAATGGATGACCATCTCGGGATATTTCTGGAGGATCGCATCCACCAGCTCGCCGATCCGCTTCGGCGAACCCAAGCCTCCGTGATTCTTGATGCAGAGGACGATCTCATCCCCAGTGACATCCAGAATGGCCTGGACCTTCTTCACATAAAACTCATTGGTATGTTCGGGGCCGGTGGAAAAACAGATACACGGCTCAAGGATCTTGCCGGCAGCCTGCACCTCTTCAAAAACCGCCTGCATATTGGGCACATGGTTCATGAAGTCGAACACCCGCCAAACATCCACATACTTGGCAAACTCCTTGACCACAAAACGGATGACGTTCTGGGGATAGGGGCGGTAGCCGAAGAGGTTGATGCCGCGGCATAGGGTCTGGAACATGGTCTTGGGCATCTTTTCCCGCAGCAGTTCCAGCTTGAGAAAAGGGTCCACCTGCTTGCGGAGGATATCCACATGCACCGAGGCGCCGCCGGTGATCTCGAGAGAAAAATAACCAGCCTCCTCGCGGGAGGGGGCGGCCAGCAGGTCGGTATGCAACAGGATTCTGTTCTTGTAATCCGACTGCGACATATCACGGGCGGTATTGGTGATATAATACCCATCCGCTTTTCGCATAATCTTGAGTACCTCAGTGATACCCATACCCTGAACAATGCGTTCCATGGCGACTCCTATCGTACACAGCAGTTGACCCAAAAGCGCCTTACGCCCTTCCGAACCAACAGGTAGTTTTTAAAGTTAGACAGCGTAGGGATTTTCCCCTTTATAATGAATCTCCGCGATCAGATGGGCCAACTTGTTGCCCTCGCTGGCCTGATCATCGTAATTGATCAGGTGCGAATGGGTTTCAATGAAGGAGGTATCAAAATCTCCCTTCTTGAAGTCCGGGTCCTGCACCAGATTCACATAGTAGGGAATCGTTGTTTTCGGGCCGGTGATAACAAAGTTATTCAGGCAGCGGAGCAGCCTGTCCACGGTTTCATTCCAGGAAAAGCCGAAGACGGTCATCTTGACCAGCAACGAATCGTACACCTTGGGAATGGTGAAACCCTGGTACACGAAGCCGTCCAGCCGCACGCCATAGCCGCCCGGCGAACGATAAACCGAAACGGTCTTGCCGCCTTCGGGCATGAAGTTGTTCTGCGGGTCCTCGGCATTGATCCGCATTTCCACGGCAAAACCCCGAATATGCACATCCTCCTGGCAAAAGGAAAGCTTCTTGCCCAGAGCCACTTTGATCTGGGTCCGAACAATATCGATGCCGGTGACCATTTCGGTAACGGTGTGCTCCACCTGCACCCGGGTGTTGATCTCCATGAAATAAAATTTCCAGTCCCGATCAACGAGGAACTCCACGGTGCCGGCATTCACATAGTGTGAGGCCTTGGCCGCGGTAACGGCTGTGGCGCAGATCAGGTCAACCAGCGCCTTGTCCTGAATCAGCGAGGGGGCGATTTCCACCAGTTTCTGGTTCCGGCGCTGGATCGAGCAGTCCCTGGAGCCCAGATGCACGGTATTGCCGTCCTTATCGGCAATGATCTGCACCTCGACATGCTTGGGATTGATCACTGCTTTTTCCAGAAAGACCGCGTCGTTGTTAAAGGCAGACTTTGCCTCTGCCCTGGCCATGGGGAGTTCGGCCCGCAGCTGCTTTTCGTTTTCCACCCGCCGGATGCCGCGCCCGCCGCCGCCTGCCGTGGCTTTCAGCATAACCGGATAGCCGTATTTATCGGCAAAATCAATGGCCTCCCTGAGGCCGTGGTCTCCAGCGGAGAGATTATCGGTGCCGGGCACCATGGGGATTCCGGCCTCCATCATGATCCGCCGGGCCGTTACCTTATCGCCTAAGGCCTGGATAACTTCGGAAGGCGGGCCGATGAAGATGATGCCATTGTGCTCACAGGCCTTGGCAAAATCAGGGTTTTCCGCCAAAAATCCGTACCCAGGATGAATGGCATCGACCCCGACTTTTTTGGCGACCCCGATAACCTTGTCGATGTTCAGATAATCGCAGCGGGGTCCATCGCCAATCCAGATGGCCTCGTCCGCTGTGCGGATATGCAGGGCATCCTTGTCCGGCGTTTCATAAATAGCCACGGCGATATGCCCAAGCTCTTGCACCGCCCGAATGATCCGCAGGGCAATTTCACCTCGGTTGGCTATTAAGATCTTCTTCTTCAACGGATCACCTCATTTAAGACAATTTTCAGGCCAAACCCAACAAGTCAGCCCGTGTATATAAAAGTTTTTCTGATTCAATCAGCGCAACCCCGCAAAAAAACGCGGAAAACAGTCACAGGGCAACACCCCACCCCAGACATTCAACTTTGCAAATTACCATACCGGATTTTCCAGGGCAACAGTTTATGTCCACAAAAAAAGAAGGGGAAAGAGGCCCCCCTGCCTGACCAGAATCCCCTGAAAAACCGGCACCCAGGCATCACGCCGCCTCGCCCCCCTCCCTTGCAAGACCATCCAGCACCATGGGCAGATGCAGCCGACAGGCTGCGGCAAAATCCTCTGGAAAATGACCATTGACCCAACGCAACTGAGCCTCGCTGAAGGCACCCATGGAATAAGGCAACTTGGGCAGAAGCGCATACAGCAGCCGCTGCCCGCCGGGTTTGGCTGTTATCCGGCTGGAATATTCGATACTGCTCACCAACCTGGCGCCCAAACGGGCAAGAATTTTCTGGGCGATAAGCAGGGCGCGGTCCAAGGCAGCGCGGGTGGCAGCGTCCGCTTCCAGGATATTGCCCACCGCGCCCAGAGGCATGATCTGCAACTCCCACTGAGAGGTCTGCGCCTTGGGCACGAAGAGCATTACCTCCTCATTTTCATACACAATCAGACTGGCGTTTTCATTTTCCAGCCCGTCCATCCGCCGGTTGTTGCGGATCGCCGTGAGATAGGCGCTGAAAAAATCACAGCCCGTCTCTTTTTGGTATTGCTCACAAAACTCGGCAATGAGGTCCCCGCAGGCGTAGCTTGGAACTGGCCCAGGCGCAGCCTGACCTCCATGATGCCAAGCGGAAACCGTTTGCGGCAGCATGGCGAATTGCTGGTGGATCTGCTGATGCGAGGCATGGAGCCGGTAGCCGCTGGCCGAAAAATCAAAGCCGTAGTTCCACCCCCAGAGGGTGGCGGTGAAGGGCAAGGCCGGAGCATCTTTTTCCCGCAGAGCTTGGATCACCGCAAGCCGCAGCTCTTCGAGGGTGGTTCGGGTCATGGCCTTACGGCCAGGCGGCAGGGGCAAGCCCAACTGGGCGGCAAGGTGAAGAAACGTGCGCTGATAATAGAGGTGCCGCAGGCCCTGCATGTCGGCGCCGGAAAGATCCGCCGTACTGTAACGGACAGCATCATCCGCCATGTTTGCGGCGTAATGCCCCCAGGGGATATAGCTGTTACGGCGCAGATACTCAAACACATGACAGCCCTGGGCCGCATCGCGGTACTCGCCCACGATTTCGCTGCCCCCCTGCACTCCGGGCCGCAAGATCATGATCTTCCGATAGGTCTCGGGCAGATGGCTGTTATTGACCACCACCTCGAACAGGTCATGCCGGAGAATCCTGGCTCGCACCAGACCATTGGCGCCCCCTGCGTACCGCAAACCGACCGGCTCCCCTGATCCGTCGCGGAGAAATTCACAGCTCATGGCAGCCAGCGCCACCAAATCATCCGGGTCGGTGGAAGTCGCAGCCAGGGCCAACAAAACGGTTTTCGGAAGAGCGGCAAAACTTTTTTGCAGATCCTGGACCGCTCCGGCAGGCAAGATATCCTTGAGCGCCTGGCGCATGGACACCGCCTGCGGCTCCGGCAATTTAATGGTGGCTGGGTTTACCGCCCTGGGCACGGCCCAGGCGCTGCTGATGTAAGTAACTCCCCGAAACGGAAGAGGATTGACAATCTCATAGATCGCATCTGCCTGACCAACCTGGAGATCGCCCTCGGGAAAATTCTCCTGGTTCAAATATGGGGTGTCGTCTAAAAATGCGCCGAGCGGCTCGACACAATCGTTTTCCCGCAGATTGACAACCTGATATGCAGGCGCATGCACGCCATAGACAAATTGTCCGGAAGGATGGACGCAGGAACGCACGGTCATATCAAAACCTCCGATGAATCACACGGGGAAGAGCGGCAAGGTTGCGCAGGGCGTAACTATAACCGGGAAACACACCTGCACTCCACAAGAAAAATCAAAAAAATCTCGACCTCGCTTGCCTTTGCCCTGAAATCTGCTACCATGGTGAAAAATCTATAGCCTCTTTCCTTCGGCCTCACGGTGGGTTTCTCTTGATACGAGCCATTTTCAACCGATTACTGCCCAGCAGAAACCACCGCCTCTCCCTGTCGGAGGACTCCTTCTGCGACACCCCCTGCATTTTCACCGATGTTCTGCGGGACATCGACACCGGGCTTATCATTCTCGACACCATAGGGAAAAAGGTCTTCTTCAAGAATGCCCACGCCGTAAAAATCCTGGAGCCGCTCAAGGCCGCCCAAGATTACGAGGGCCTCTCCGCCCTGCTCTGCAACGATCTGGACCCCCTCCAGCAGCCGGGTCGGACCAGGAGCCGCCAAACCATCATCCATTACGAACACCGGGTGCTGGGCTATACCGTGTATCGGATTCCCGAAGACAAGCGCCACATCTCGATTTTCATTCAAGACATCACCGATCGGCACCGTCTGGCCGCCATCGACGAAGCCTCGGAGATGATGAACAACATCGGCTGCCTCTTCTCCGGTATCCGCCACGAGATCGGCAACCCCTTGAATTCCATCAAGATGGCCCTTGCCGTCCTGCATAGCAACATCACCAAATATTCCCCCGAAGAAATAGATGTGTATTTCAACAGAATTTCCGGGGAACTCGTCAAGATGGAGACGCTGCTCAAATCGCTCAAAAACTTCAGCATGTTCGAAACACCCAGAACCAGCGATATCGACCTGGCGATGTTTTTCGACAATCTCATGCAGTTGCTGGGCGCGGATATCCGCGCCAAAAAAGTGGAAATCCAGATCGACATCGCCCCGGAGGCGAAACGGATCATGGTAGACCCCAGAGCCTTACAGCATGTCACCATGAACCTGTTTGCCAACGCCGTTGATGCCATGGCGGAGACGCCAAACCCGCTGTTGCTGGTGCGTAGCCAGAGCCGCGGCAATGTCATCCTCCTCTCCATCACCGATAATGGCTGCGGCATGTCGGAGGAGTTGAGCCGCGATGTCTTCAAGCCATTTTTTACCACCAAGGCCCACGGCACCGGGCTGGGGCTGGTTATTTCCAAAAAAATGCTGACCCAGATGCATTGCGGCATTGAGCTGGTCAGCGAAAAAGGCATCGGCACCACCTTCCACCTGACCTTGCCCAAGAGCGCCACGAAAACACAACGGGGAGAAGCCTGCACCGAAATATCCGGCAAAAATCTTCCGCCTTCTATTTTCGTCTGTTGAATAGCGCGTGGGTTACGGTATAATCCATCAGTTACCGAGGCAGTGGTCCCCTTTTTAGACCTGCCCCTGCAAAATGTTTACAATTTTAAGGAGAATTTAGATGGGGATTCGCTCACGCTTCATAATCATCATGGCAATTATCTTCGGCCTCGCCACCGTGGGCATCGGGACGGCCAGCTACCTGTTCAGCAAGCGCAACGCCATGCTGGAGGCGAAAAGCAAGGGGGAGCTGATCTTCAACTATATTCTGGCCAACCGGGATTTTTACAAAGAAAAGCAGCGCCCCCTCATCATGGAGGTGTTCGAAAAAGACCGTTTTTACCCCGAGCTGATGTCCGGCTTTGTGCTCACCCGCGGCACCTTTGACATCTTCAAAAAGAATCTGACCGGTTATGATTTCAAGCAGGCAACCCTTGACCCCCTCTATCCGTCAAACAAGGCGGACGAGTGGGAGACCGGCCTGATCGCCATGTTCGCCAAACAGCCCGAGCTTACAGCCCATGAAGGCACCATGCAGCGGGATGGCAAAACCTTTTTTTACCTGGCAAGACCCATCAAGGTCGAAGGCAAGGATTGCCTGCATTGCCATGGCGATGTAAACGACGCACCCAAGGATCAGGTGGAGATCTACGGCTCGACCAATGGCTACAACTGGAAGGATGGTGATACGGTAGCCGCCTACGTGGTCTACGTTTCCGTGGAAGAAGCCCTAGCCAACGCCCGGAAGGGAGCTATCACCCTGTATCTCATCGGGGCAGGCTGTCTGCTGGTGGCCCTTATCGGCATCTGGCTGTTCATGGACCGGTTCGTGGTAAACCCCATTGTCCGGTTGAGCATCAAGGCCGAAGAAATCAGCCTTGGCAAGAACATGGAAGAGAGTGTCGGCATCAAGCAAAATGATGAGATCGGCGCCCTGGCCAACGCCATCGAACGCCTGCGCATGAGCATGGTCCGCATCCTCAAACGGTGAGCATATGTCCATATCAAACAAAAACAAACTGCCTCGACCAGCAATCGGCCTCTGCCTTGTAATGCTCTGCGGCCTGGCGCTGCCCGCATTCTTGCCTCTCCCTGCCCCGGCGGCGGATTGCAAAAAGATTGCCGAGGAAATCAGCCAGGAACGCGACCTCATTGCCCGGCGCGACCTGCTGGCAACAGCCATCAAGCAATGCGCGAAAGATCCGGAGATCAACTTCATGCAGGGCTACAGCCTTGAGCGCCTGCGCGATTACAACAACGCCCTGCGTTACTATGTCACCGCTTCGACCCTTGACCCAAAACATGCCAAGGCATTCTTCGGCCTGGGCGACATTTACATGGTGACGGACAAAGTACAGAATGCCGTGACTGCTTACGAGAAAGGACTGGGCCTCGACCCAGGCAATAAACGGGCGGAAAAATCCCTGGAATCGGCACGGATCAAGCTGAAGGCCCAGCACGGAGAATCGGTGAGTTCCGAGGAGGCTGTCACCGTTCTTTTTGCGGAAAAATCCAAGGACCGGGAGATCAGCCCCATCGAGGCCACGATTCTCCGGCTCTTGATCCTTTTTCCAGACAAGTCAGCCGGGCTTCCTGAAGAGGGCGCCGACCAACTCAGCATCGTAGGCGCGCGCGCCTTTACAAGTCACGACCTGCAAGGCGCGGTGTTTGAAGTCATCGGCAACACGGACGATTCCGGCGATGCCAAGACCAATCTGGCCATTTCCCGGAAAAGAGCCGAGGCGGTGCGCAATTATCTGATCAAAAATTGCAATATTGATGCGAAAAAGTTGCAGGTGGCGGCACACGGCCAAACCCAGCCCATTGTTCCCAACTCCACGGAACAAAACAGAAAGATAAACAATCGGGTTGAGTTCAGACGGTTGAAATAAAATAGACGTGACAGCTAAAAGAAGAGAAGGCCTTGCTCCCTTGGCAAAAGGGGAACAAGGCCTTTTTGCATGCAATTCAGCGGGGAAGAAGCTTTGCGGTGTCTGCCCGGAATTCCTTTTCCAGAGCCGCGTCGCCGATCTCCTGACAGAAAAGATCAACCAGCTCAGGGAAACGCTCCTGGGCGCACGCCCCTCCCTGTAGCCATTTCCCGACAATCTCCTTGACCAGCATCGCCGCAATGGGGCCGATGGCCCTGGCCAGCGCATCCTGAAAAACGGGAATAGCGCTTTTCAGTGGTTTTTCGTTCTGCGCCTGGGCAAAATCCATGCTTCCGGCTTTTTTTGCCGAAACTGCCTGTCTGGCCGCATCCGGGTTGGCGCGGACCTTTTCCACGCCCAGGGCGAGTTCACCAAGCAGCATGTTGCTGGTCATGTTAATCAGCGAAAAATTAGCCTCTGTCTCACAGAGAATCACCAGCAAGGAACCGTCACAAAGATGCTTCACCAAAACCATGGAATCGGGAAACCGCATCTCCACGGAATTGACACTGAGCCGGCAGGAGGCATTCATCTTGAAAATGCGCTGGAGAGAGACCCCCATCAGCTTGAGTGTCTCGTGGTCGTAGCCGTCCGGCACATAAGAAAAAATAATATCCGGTTTATCGACAGAGACAAAAACACCCAAAACTCCGGGGAGTATTTTTATTTCCTGTAAAAGTTCATCCATACTACAAGCTCCTCATTAAACCTACGACGCAAGCTGCTGGGCTTCGGCCAGGGCCGAGCCGATGGCCGCGACAATCTTAGTGGGTGAAACTCCCGGCTGCACCTCGATTCCCACCGATAATTCCGCTCCTGGAATGATCAGCAGCTGTTCCCCGTTCTCCTGGGTGAGGATGATATGGGAGGGAAGATCGGCATACCCGAGAATCCCCCTGATTTTATCCGCCGCCACAGCAACATAGGTAACAAATGGCTTAAACTCCTTATTGTCGATATTATGCTGAAGCCGAGCGGTTCCATCCTTGGCGACCAGCACCATCCGATTAATGCCCTGGGCTGCCTGGAGCGTCTCTTCAAGAGAAACCTTGCCGCCCTGCTCCAGAGCCTGGGCCATCGCTGCGGTGGACGGCGGCAAGGGCGCGGTGGCAAAATCAAGATCATCCAGTTGGGCAAACTCATCATCACCGTCGCCTGCGGGCAGGCCTCCGGCCTGGGTCGAGCTCTCGCTCCGCTCATCGCTCAATCGGGCGCCTTCAATGAGAATGAACCCCAGCGGGGCCTCAATGGTCCGTTTCCGGTTTCGGCAAAAATTGTGGATCTCGATCTCGGCCTGATCCCAACTGATGATCTCGAATGCGGCATCAAGGCCGGTAAGAGGATCGGCATAGGCATTGATCAGGCTGCCGTTTTTAAAAAACAACAGACCGATGCGGGCGCCGGCCCTGGCCATGATGGTGCAGGTTTTTCGGTCAAGCTCAAGGAGCTGTAGAAACGAGGCCAACGAGACGCCGGACACATGCCCTTTGGCGCCCGCAGCCAGACCATCCTTGATTTTTTGCAGCAGCAGCTCGAAATCAACAGGCTTTTCGATGTACTGAAAGGCCCCCAGGTCCATGAGCCGGTCTTCCATTTCCGGGGTGCCAAAGGCGGTCATGACAATGACCGGCACGGAGTTTCTGAGCCTGCTCATCCGGCTGACCAGCTCAAAGCCGTCCATCTCCGGCATCTTCAAGTCAGTGACCACCAGATCTATCGGCTGGCCGGCAAGGACGGCCAGCGCTTCCTTCCCGTTCCCCGCGGTAACAACCTCAAAGATATCGACCCGCTCCCGGCACATGGCCTGCAAACTCAGCAAAAAACCATGGTCGTCATCAACAACCAGCACTTTTTTCATAAAAACTGTCCCTGTTACTTGGGTTAGTGTTTCAGCTCTTCATTTGATGCAGGCCGCCCGGACCTGCAAAAGATCGGTCTGCCCATCCAGGACCTTGCGAATCCCGTCCTGCTTGAGGGTCAGCATGCCCACCCGCATTGCCTCGTCTCGGATTTCCGAGATGGGGCTGTTTTTGACGATGAGCAGCTTCAGCGGATCGTTGACCGTGAGCAGCTCATGGATGGCAAGCCGCCCCAGGTAGCCGGTCTTTTTGCATTTTTCGCAGCCTTTCGGCCTGTATAAAGTTGCCCGGTCAATCTCCGCCATAGTCAGCGGGCTCAAGGGATGCACCCCATATTCCGCGAGGATCAACTCTTTTTCCACCGCCTCGGGAGCATAAGCCTCCCGGCAATGGGAGCACAACCGCCGCACCAGACGCTGGGCCAGAATACCAAGCAGCGAATCGGAAAAATTAAAAGGGTCGATGCCCATGCCCAAAAGGCGGGTAACTGTTTCCGGGGCCGAATTGGTATGCAGGGTCGAAAAAACAAGATGCCCGGTGAGCGCCGCCTCGATAACGGTTTCAGCGGTTTCCTGATCCCTGGTCTCACCAACCATGATGATATCAGGGTCGGCCCGCAAGAAGGCCTTCAGGATTTTGGCAAAATCAAGACCGATCTTGTTTTCCACCTGCACCTGCCGCAGACCGTCCTGGACGATTTCCACCGGGTCTTCAACAGTCCAGATCTTTTTTTCCGGTCGGTTGACGTAATTGAGTGCGCTGTGCAGGGTCGTGGTTTTGCCGGAGCCGGTGGGGCCAACCACCAGGATCAGGCCGTAGGGCAGATCAAGAAGGCGGCGCAGCTCCACGAGATTTCTTTCGGACAGGCCCATCTTCTCCAAGGGCAGGGCCGAGCCGGCGGCAAGAATACGCAGGACCATATCCTCGTTGCCCCCATGGGTGGGGAGGGACGCAACCCGCAGCTCGATCTTACCGCGGCGGGTTTTGAACTTGATCTTGCCGTCCTGGGGCATTCTTTTTTCGGAGATATCAAGCTTGGCCAGAATCTTCAGGCGGGAAATCAGGGGCCGTTTGTAGGCAAAAGGGATATTTTTATAATGGGAACAGATGCCGTCGATGCGAAAACGGACCGTGGTTCCTTTCTTGCCGGGCAGCGATTCGATGTGGATATCAGAAGCGTTGCGGGCCACGGCATCCTCGATGATCTTGTTGGCCATCTGCACCACAACCCCATCGGCGGCGCCGCCGACATCCTCATCCTCGTCACGCTGCCCATCGGATTCCTCGACAATCTCAAGGTCTTCGAAAACATCCTGTGCCCCATGGTCCAGGAAGTATTTCCCGTAAAAAAAGTCGATGAACCTGTTGATATCATCCTTGAGCCCCACGGCAAAACGAAAAGCAGCGCCGTGAAGAACAGCGCGGATATTGTCCTGCTTGCCGAGATCGTTGGGATTGTCTGCCAGCACAACGACGCGGCCATCCTCCTGGCCGATGGGAATAAAGACATTGGCCCGGAAATAGCTCTCCTTGGCTCCCTGAATACAGGCGGGCGGTTCCGGCACCTCCGTGTCAACAAACTCAACAAACGGGCAGCCGTAATATTCGCTAAAGGATGCCCCGAGCTGTTTCCGGTCAAGGCCAAAATCACCCAGCAGAACACTGTCCAGGGTTTTGTTATGCTGTTTGGCCTTGACCCGAGCCGCATCAAACTGGGCCGGAGTCAACAGCTTGTTGCGGATCAGGCCATAAAACTGGCCATACTTGGTCGTACTCTGGGAGAGGGTGGAGAGACGTTGTCGGGCGTTGTGATAGGTGGGGTCAAGGGCGACCATTTCCTCCAGGGTTTTGATGGTGGAAGGAATGGAGCCGGTACTTTCATAGGTAAGGGCAAGCTGGTCGAGAAGCTGAAGACGCTCGGCATTTCGGTCGAAGCCGCCTTTTTTGCTTGCCGCGGTGACTGCCGCAGCCTCGAAATGCTCTATGGCCTCAAAGGGCTTGTCCAGCTGGAGACAGCATTCGCCGATCCTGGCATGCACCAAGGCTGGCCGGTATCCGGTGGCGAGCAACGCCCGCAGCTCATCCCCGGCCTCGCTATAAAAACCTGCCACCATCAGCCCTTGGCAATTCTCAAGACGGTCGGCCTCGGAAGTCTGGCCGGCACGCGCGGAAGAAGTGGCGCCGGAGGCGGCCATGCCCCGTTCGGTTTGTAGAACAACCAGTCTTTCCTCGACCAAATCCCGAAGAATCAGCTCGCTGTCGGCAATCTGGGGCAGCAACGACTCGCACAGGGCCAGCGCCTCATCCACCAACCCTTGCCCGGCGTACAGATCGGCTTCGGCAAGTTTTGCCTCAATGGCTTCCTTAGTGGCCACGGCGATTGTCATACCCATGCCGACCGGTTACACGCTCCGCATGGTTATGATCGGAACGGTATTCCCCTTGACCGTGAGATTGCCAGCAACAAGGGTGTTGGGATCAGCAAGGGCTTCCCATCGGCAACCGGTGGAGGTGTCGAGCTGTTCTGTCGGCTCATCAAGCCAAAAGGCCATCCCGTTGTTTTCCTTAAACAAAATGAGCAGGGAGCTGTCAGCCTTGGGAGTACGTTCTTCCGTGCCAGACGGCCTGGCCACCGGAATGGTCAACGCTTTCAGGGTGGCTTCATCGTAAAAACTCAGCTCGCCTTGCACCACAAAGCCGATCTTGCCGAAAAAGCCGCGTTTCAACTTGTTTATGGACAGAAATGGGCCGCATTTCCTGACCCTGCCCGCCGGTTTATGTTCATAGACAATCTGTTCCGGAAGAAACCCCACCGTTTTTCCGCCCCAGGTGGCAAACGTCACAGTCTGCCAAGGGCAAACTGCCGCCGCTGCCACTGCTGATTTGGCCGATTTCTCGACGGCTGGTTCGACCGGAGCAGCAGCGTCCGCCTGATACTCGTCGCCCAACGCCTTGATCAGGTTTTGCTTTTGCTTTTCCAGGCGTTCCCGCAACTCGGTGTGGATGGCATGCAGTTTTTCATAGCCCGGCGTTTTGGCAAAAAGGTTTTCAACCGGAATAATCCGTTTGGCAATACACTTGCCCAACACGGTGAGATGGGCATTCACCGCCTCAATCAGCACCGCAGCCGCCCTGCCGATGGGTACAGCAGGAAGTTCCGGCAAAAAATCATCATCCGCTGCCCCTGGCTGAACCAGGGTAAAGGAGGACCCAGCTTTGGCGGCGCCAGCTTGAGGAGCAGCCGCTGTTTTCTGCTCGATCCCGGAAACGCCTTGCGCTCTTGGTGCAGCCTTCTGCAAGAGCTTGCTGTAATCCTTGGGGATGTTGGGAATAGCGGAACGCAACTCAGAAAGGGTGGGGTCAAGCAGCGTTTTCTCGATAAGGGAGAGATCCTCAGCGCCTGCGGCGGCCCGCAACGTTTGCAGGCCCTCCTGCAAGGTCTTCGGGGCGGAGGTGGAAACACTTTGCGGGGCAATGGCCATGGCTTCAAGCAACCTGTCCATGAGCGAAAAAATTTCCGTCAGGGCCACAGCCTTGTCCACCTCAAAAACACCCTGAATTTCCTTCAGCGCGCTCCGAGTTTTTTCTATGTTGCCCGAAGATATCTCCCAGTCCAAGGAAAGCAGGGCTTCTTCAAGGGGACTGAAGGCATCCGTCCCATCGGCGGAGAGCAGGCTGGCCGGCAAGGCCGCAGCTTTTACCGGGGCAACAGGGGCGGCTGAAGCCTGGCCTGCCGGTTTGTCGGAGGCCGCTGCCGCAGGCTGGCCCTGTCCTGCCCCGGCATGCGGGGAGAAAAGGTTGTCAATGGCGTCGTCTATCTCGCCGTGGAAGTCACGATTGGGGGCATTGTCAGTCATAAACTCCATTCTCCTTGAGAAATTGCCGGCCGTACAACATCCAGGAAGGCTTATTTCGTCTCATGCAGCAGATGCTTATTGGTGACATAACGCACAGTCTGTTTGCTGATTTCCCGCAAGGTCTCAAAAACACCCATCCCCGTAACCGCAGAGGCTTCAAAGGTTTTCACCTTGTAGACGCTGTTGAGGTCAGCCTCCAGCTCGGCCACGGTCAGGGTGGGGATCGGGGTGTCAACAAGATCCCGCTTATTATACTGGATAACCAGGGGCATTTCTTCCAGATTGAGACCATATTCCAGGAGGCTCGTTCGCAGGTCTTCCAGGCTTTCGACGTTTCTCTCCCGGCGCACCTGGAGAGGGTCGGCCACAAAAACCAGGCCATCCGCCCCTTTGAGAACAAGTTTGCGGGTGGAGGCATACATGACCTGGCCCGGCACGGTATAAAGCTGGATCCGAATATTAAACCCCCGGATCTTCCCCAAGTTCAAGGGGAGAAGATCGAAAAACAGGGTCCGGTCGCCCTTGGTTTCGATGGTCAGCATC
>CAYTVV010000056.1:0-16772 GCA_964441875.1 uncultured Desulfurivibrio sp. | reverse complement strand
TGGGGTGCCTTTTTCTTGTTTCTTCTTTTGGGCACGCAAAAGAAGAAAAAGAGAATAGCAAAAAAGCCTCGCCACTTTCCCCTGCAATTCCCGGAAGAACTTTTTTTTGCCGTGCAGACGGAAAAACCAGTATCGTTTAGAGACGGCCCTTAACCGCCATGGCCCCGTCCCGAGCCCGGCAGCTTTTTTGTCGGCGAAGAACAGATATGCTTGTCAGTGGGCAACCGGATATAGTATTGATTATAAGGTAACTTTTTCCGCGGATAACAACATTTCAGGGGTAATCTCGAATCCATGGCCGTTGCAGACAATAAATCGAATTTGCGTTCCACGGTAAAAGATCAATCCGGGGCCGGAAAGATCAAGATCGGCGAACTGCTGCGCAAGGCCGGGCAGATCAGCAGCTACCAGCTCGATGATGCCCTGGCCGCCCAGAAAAAATCCGGGGGCAGACTGAGCAGCATCCTCCTGCGGCTCGGCCATATTGAAGAATCCACCATCCTCAACTTTTTAAGCCGACTGCACAACTATCAATCCGTGGTGATCAGCAGGGAGCCGCCCAAACCCGAAGCCCTGGCGCTGCTGCCCTACGAGATTGCCAAGAAATATCTGGCCTTCCCATTGCGGCAGATCGGCAAATCCCTTCAGGTCGCCATGGCCGAGCCCACGGATACCGGGGCGGTGGAAACCTTGCAGGCCGCGGTCAAAATGCCCCTGACCGTCTGTGTCGCCACGGAAAAAGACATCGTTGACGCCTACAAGATCTATTACAAGATCAGCGATGAGGAGCATCAGTCTTTTTTCACCTCGGTGGGCGCGGAAGATAGAGACGAGGAGCCTGTTACCCAGATCGACGACTTCGGCACCCTGGCCTCCGAGGCAGCCGATGGCATGGAGATTGCCTCGCTGGAAGATGAGTCGGGCGGTGATCAGTATTCCGCTTCGGACGCCCCCATCATCAAGCTGGTGAACGGCATCCTGCTCAAGGCGGTCAACGACGGGGTGAGCGATATTCATATCGAGCCCTACGAAAAAACGCTCCAGGTGCGTTACCGCATGGACGGCTCCCTGTATAAGTCCATGAATCTGCCCCTCTCGATCAAGAACGCCCTGAATTCCCGGATAAAAATCATGTCCCAGCTCGATATCACCGAGCGTCGGGTGCCCCAGGACGGTCGTATCCGGATCAAGCTGGGGCGGAACCGGGCCGTTGACTTCCGGGTTTCCACCCTGCCCACCCTGTTCGGGGAGAGTATTGTTCTGCGTATCCTCGACAAGGGCAGCCTCAATGTTGATCTTACCAAGCTCGGTTTTGAAAAGGAAACCTTTGCCACCCTCCAGCGCTGTATCGAGCGGCCCCAGGGTCTGCTGCTCGTCACCGGTCCCACGGGTAGCGGTAAGACGGTAACCCTCTATTCGGTGCTCAATTCGCTCAACAGCGAAGACACCAAGATCCTCACCGCCGAAGATCCGGTGGAGTTCAATTTCAAGGGGATCAACCAGGTCAATGTCAAAAAAGAAGTGGGAATGACCTTTCCCGCAGCGCTCAAGGCCTTTCTCCGGCAGGACCCTGACATCATCATGGTCGGCGAGATCCGGGATATGGAAACTGCCGAGATTGCCATCAAGGCGGCCATGACCGGGCATCTTGTTTTAAGTACCCTCCACACCAATGACTGTCCCGCCACCATTGGTCGTTTGGTGGATATCGGCATCCCGCCCTTTATGCTGGCTTCGGCCGTTACCATGGTTCTTTCCCAGCGATTGGCCAGAAAGCTCTGTGTTCATTGCAAGGAAGAGCAGCCTCAGCCGCCCAAGGAAGAGCTTATTGCCCTGGGTTTTACAGAGAAGGATTTCGAGAAAGAGTTTGTTATCTATGGTCCCAAGGGGTGCCAGAAATGCAACGGCGGCGGCTATAAGGGTCGGGTCGGCCTTTTTGAGCTGATGGAGATCACCGATGAGGTGGCTAAGGCGATCAGCGCGGAAGTGCCAGAGGATCAGCTCCGCAAGATTGCCGTGCAGGAAGGAATGACCCCCCTGCGGCGGGCCGGGGTGAAGAAGGTTATCGAAGGCGTCACCAGCATCGAAGAGATCCTGCGGCGAACCGTTATCACCGAAGAGAGTCTCCCCGCCTATCTGGTCCATCCGGATATCGAGGAGTACGAGGATGGGGATTTCATCATCCGGCAGAACAACAACGACAGTGATTTCTTTAAACTGGTCATCGGTGCCGTATCCGTGGTCAAGGATGGCAAAAAGATCGCCGAGATCACCGAACCGGGCGAGTATTTCGGCGAGATGAGCGCCATCTCCGGGGAACCCCGTTCCGCTTCTATCACCTCCAAGGGCCGGGCCAAGGTAAAACGTTTCCCTGGCGACAAGCTCCAGGAGGTCATCCAAAAATATCCCGATGTAGCCAATCACCTTTTTAAGACCGTGGTCAACCGGCTGGGTCAGGCGAACAATATCATTGTCAAATTGGCAAGCGAACGGGCAAAAAAACCGGAATGACAAGGCGATAAATCACTTTCCTCCCACCTCCATCACAATTATTCATTTCCCCCCGTTTTTTTCTTCTATTTTCTGCCGGAAAATGTATAGTACAGGGCTTTTTGCAAGTATATCTACCTATTGAAATGTCTTGTTAAATTGGGTAGTTTTGTAAGCTCTGCCCCCCATTCTTGCCTTGCCGGGGCCATCATCCGAGGTGAGGTCTGCCTGGGAGATGAGGCGGCAGGTCTTTTCTGGCGTTAGGCGCATTGATAGCGATATCTATACCTTTTTGTTGAAATCGCAAAGAAACCGCGATTTCAACGGTTGTCGCTTCGCTGCGGTAAACATTTTTAGGTTGTGCCACGGACATGTGACTGGTGTCCCCTTTTTTGCGAGCCCATCATTTTTTGATATAAGGAGAAAATATATGAGTGCCAAGATTATCAGCGGGACGGAAGTTGCAAAAGCCATTCGGGAAGAGTTGAAGACCGAGGTCATGGAGCTTAAGGAAAAGCATGATATTGTTCCCGGCCTGGTGACGATCCTGGTGGGAGAAGATCCGGCCTCTCAATCGTATGTGAGCGCCAAAAACAAAACCGCCCATGCGCTTGGCATTCATTCCGAGCAGGTAACCCTTCCCGCCGACACCAATGAGCAGGATCTGCTGGCCATTGTCGAGAAATATAACAAGGATAAAAATATCCACGGCATTCTCGTGCAGTTGCCCCTGCCCAAGCATATCAACGAGACCAACGTCCTGTATGCCATTGATCCGGCCAAGGACGTGGATGGCTTTCATCCGGTGAATGTAGGCAAGATGGTGGTGGGTGAGGAGTGCTTCCTGCCCTGCACGCCCCACGGCATCCTCGAGCTGCTGGTCCGCAGCGGCGTGGAGACCAGCGGCGCCGAGGTGGTGGTCATCGGTCGCAGCAATATCGTCGGCAAGCCCATCGCCAACCTGATGCTTCAGAAACGTAAGGGCGGCAATGCTACTGTTACCCTGTGCCACACCCGGACCAAGGACATGGCTGCTCATTGCAAGCGGGCCGATATCATCATCGCTGCGGTCGGCGTGCCGAAAATGGTGACCGCCGATATGGTGAAAGACGGGGTGGTGATAATCGATGTCGGCGTGAACCGGATCGGCAAGACCGCAGAGGGCAAGGCCATTCTTGCAGGCGACGTGGATTTTGATGCGGTAAAGGAAAAAGCTTCGTATATTACCCCTGTTCCGGGTGGGGTCGGACCCATGACCATCACCATGCTCATGAAAAATACCGTACAGGCAGCCAGGCAGACCGCAGGCCTGAAGTAAACGACTGCCGTAGGCGATAAAGTAATCAGAAGGTATCTGCTTTTCTGTTACATAGCGAACCAAAGATGCTGAGGACACAAGATGGCAATCAAACGAAATGGATGTGAAGGGTGCGCGGATCTCACCTGCGTCTCCACGCAGCAGATTCTCTCCCAGGATATAGCCAAGAACGTCAAGACCGGCTATGACCGCGTCAAAGCGCGGGGGATGTCGGCTTGTCTGTTCGGCTCCGGCGGAACCTGTTGCCGCAACTGCAATATGGGGCCGTGTCAGATCATCGACGGGGTGGAAGACATGCTCGGCATCTGCGGCGCCACCGCCGACACCGTGGCCGCCAGGAATTTTGCCCGTACCGTGGCCGCCGGTTCTGCCGCGCACACCGACCATGCCCGGGAGATGGTGAAAGGTTTTATCAGCGCAGCCAAGGGTGAGGGGCCGCATCAGATCAAGGATGTGCCCAAGCTCAAAAAATTGGCTGAGGTCTTCGGCATCGTCACCGAAGACCGTGAAATCAAGGATATCGCCCTTGAGCTTGGCGAAAAAGCCTTGGCCGAATTCGGCAAGCAGGATGACGCGCCGCTTTCCATGTTGAAACGGGCCACGCCCAAGCGCCAGGCCCTTTGGAACAAGCTCGGCATCGCGCCCCGCGGCATCGACCGGGAGGTGGTGGAGATGATGCACCGCACCCACATGGGCGTTGACCAAGAATACCATAACATCATGCTCCAGGCCTCCCGCACCGCCTTATCCGACGGCTGGGGCGCTTCCATGCTGTCCACCGAATTGACCGACATCATGTTCGGCACTCCGGTGCCCCGCCGCGCCATCGTGGACCTCGGGGTGCTCAAAACCGATCAAGTCAACATCACCGTGCACGGGCATGAGCCTTTGCTGGCTGAGGCCCTGTGCATCGCGGCCCAGGACCAGGAGATGCTGGATTTGGCCAAGAAGCAAGGGGCCAAAGGCATCAATCTTGCCGGCGTTTGTTGCACCGGCAACGAGATTCTCATGCGTCGCGGGATTCCGGTGGCCGGAGGTTTTGTTCAGCAGGAGATGGTCATAGCCACCGGCGCCGTGGAGGCGATGGTGGTGGATGTCCAGTGCGTCATGCAGTCCGTGGCCGAGGTGGCCAAGAATTTCCACACCGATATCATCACCACCAACTATCGGGCCAAGATGACCGGCGGGATTCACATCCAGTTTGAGGAGCACGAGGCGCTCGAGTCCGCCAAGAAGATTCTGACCCACGCCATCAAAAACTACAAGAAGCGCGGCAAGTGCTTTATCCCCCAGGAAACCAAGATGGACGTGGTGGTGGGTTTCAGTCATGAAACCATCAACACCATGCTGGGCGGACGGTTCCGCGCCAGTTATCGGCCCCTGAACGACAACATCATCAATGGCCGTATCCGCGGGGTGGCTGCCATTGTTGGTTGCGACAACTTTAAGCTGGCCGACGACACCCATGAAACCATCGTCAGGGAGTTGCTGAAAAACAACATCCTCGTCCTGGCCACGGGCTGTGCTGCAACTTCGCTCGGCAAGGCCGGGCTGCTCAACCCCGAGGCGGCCCGTTTCTGCGGCGATTCCTTGCGGGAGGTTTGTGAGACCGTGGGCATGCCGCCGGTGCTGCATATGGGTTCCTGTGTTGACAACTCTCGGATTCTCATCGCCGCCACCGAGATGGTCCGTCAAGGCGGCCTGGGCGATGACATCTCCGATCTGCCCGCCATCGGCACCGCTCCTCTGTGGATGAGCGAAAAGGCCGTGGCCATCGGTCAGTATTTCGTGGCCAGCGGCGCCCAGGTTGTGTTCCAGAATCTGCCCATAACCGGGGCCAAGAATTTCAATAAATATCTCACCGAAGGCCTGATGGACCAGGTGGGCGCTCAATGGAACATCGCCGCAGAGCCCATGGAGATCGCCAGGATCATGATCGAGAAGATCGAAGAAAAACGTGACGCCCTTGGGATCAACAAGAAGAAAGAGCGTGTCCTTTTCGACATGGACATGCGGCGTGACCTGGGCGGCAGCGGTCTGACGGATGTTGGCTGCCATGGCCCGAGCGTCGTCTCTTGATCTTTTTTATAAGCAAGAATTAAGAATAAGGATCATATCCGATGAAATCGGGAAGTCGTTTAGAACGGATCTTAACATCAGGAGAGTTCGCAGTCACCGGCGAGCTGGGCCCACCCAAGAACGGCAATGCCGAACTGGTGCGGGAAAAAGCCCGGTTGCTCAAAGGGAGTGTTGACGCGGTCAACATCACCGACTGCCAGACCGCCATTGTCCGCATGTCCAGCATCAGCGCGGGCCTGTTGACCTTGGCCGAAGGGGTGGAGCCGGTCATCCAGATGACCTGCCGCGACCGTAACCGGATCGGGATGCAGAGCGATATCCTGGGCGCTGCCGCCTTGGGTCTCAAGAACCTGCTCTGCCTAACGGGCGACCATCAGAAGTTCGGCAACCATCCCGGCTCCAAGGGTGTCTTTGACATGGACTCCATCCAGCTCCTCGGCATGGTCAAAACCATGCGGGATGAGAAGAAATTCCAGTGCGGCGAATTGATCAAGTCGCATGAGCCCAAACTTTTTCTCGGTGCGGCGGCAAACCCTTTTGCCGGGCCTTCCGAGCAATTCCGGGCCGCACGGCTGGCAAAAAAGGTCGCCAACGGCGCGGATTTTGTCCAGACCCAGATCATCTACAATGTGGAACGCTTTGCCCGGTTCATGCAGGCGGTCCGTGATCTTGGCCTTCACAAAAAGGTCCATATCCTGGCAGGCGTTACCCCGCCGAAATCCGTGGGCATGGCCCGTTACATGAAGAGTTCCGTGCCCGGCATGGATGTCACCGATGAGGTGATCAAGCGGATGCAAGGGGCCAAGGACAAGGAAGACGAGGGCATCAACATCTGTGTTGATATCATCCGCCAGGTCCGGGAGATAGAAGGGGTGGCCGGGGTGCATATCATGGCCATCGAATGGGAGAGCGCTGTGCCGGAGATCGTCAGCCGGGCAGGGCTCGCCACCCGTCCGGTCTTTGCCGATGAGCCTGTTGTCCTTGCGGCTCCGGGTTCGGTAATCGAGCTTCGGTCCGCAATGGCCGAGGATAAGGAAGGTGATACTGTCCTGGCGGCAGCCAAGGCTGAGGCAGAAAAAATTATCGCCGCAGCCCGGGCGGAAGCCGCTCAGTACCGTGCGTCAGCCACGACCGGCACCAGCGGGGCCGGTGCGGTTGATCAGGCAAGGATTGAAATAGATGAAGCAGGAGAGGATGCGATGAACGAAAAAGAACGTCAAATGGCGCTTGAGTCGGTACGCCTCGGTCTTGATGCGCTGAAAAAGGCCTATGGCTTGTCGGACGAGCAGTTCGATGCGTTGGTGAAATTTGCCGGCGCAGAGGCTATTCTCAAGCGTGAGCCGGTGCTCGCTGTTCCTGCTTCCCCCGTGGCAGCCCCTGTTGCCCCAGCAGCTCCGGCTGCCTCGGCACCGGTGAAAGACGAGAGTGCAGCCAAGAAAGCTGCCGAGGCTGCGGCAGTGGAAGAGGCCAAGAAGGCTGAAGCCGCCAAGAAAGCAGCTGGGGAGCAAGCTGCGGCCGAGGCCAAGAAGGCGGAAGCTGCGAAAAAGGCGGCTGAGGCTGCGGCAGCGGAAGCAACGAAGAAGGCTGAGCCAGCCAAGAAGGCCGTCGAGACCAAGGCTGCGGAAGAGCCGAAAAAAGCCGCTGCGCCTGAAGCAAAGAAGGCTACCCCGGCCCCGGCCACCGCTGCTGCTGGTGCGGCAGAGCTTGCCCTTGAAAAAACCCCTTTAAGCGAACGGGCCTCCAAGGTGCCCGAAGCCTCTTACAAACAGGCTTACACCGGCGCCATCCGCCAGACCGTTCTGGGCGATGCAGCCAGCGGCATCAAGGTGGGCGGGGCTACGACCCTGCCGTTCCACCTGTTTGAAGGGACCATGGGCAACAGTCCCAAGATCGCCTTTGATGTCCTTGATGTGAAACCCGACGAATGGCCCGATTCCCTGGCCCGTCATTATCAGGATGTTCTGGACAATCCCCTGGCCTGGGCGCAGAAATGTGTCAAGGAATACGGCGCGGACGCCATCTGTCTCTCCATGGTCAGCACCGACCCCAACGGGCTGAATCGGCCTGCGGGTGAGGCGGCAAAGGCTGCGGCTGAGGTGGTGAAGAATATCGAAGTGCCGGTTATTGTCTGGGGTTGCGGCAACGGCGAAAAAGACACGGAAACCCTGCGGGAAATCACTTCCCTGATCGGCGACAAGAAGGTTTGTCTGGCTCCGCTTTCCGACAGCAACTACCGGGCCATCGGCGCCACAGCCATGGCCTTCCAGTACCCCATGGTCGCGGCCTCGCCCATTGACGTGAACCTGGCCAAGCAGCTCAACATTCTGCTTGAGAATCTCGGGGTCTCCCTGGATTCCGTGTTGATCGATCCTTCCATCGGCGCCCTCGGCTACGGCATCGAATACAGCTACTCGGTCATGGAGCGGATTCGTCTTGCCGCCCTTACCCAGAAAGACGAGAAGCTCCAGGTGCCCTTTATCTGCAACCTGGGCCGCGAGGTCTGGAAGGCCAAGGAATGCCGTTTGCCCTCCGACGAGATGCTTGGTGATCAGGAAACCCGGGGCATCCTCATGGAGGCTGTCACCGCTTCTTGTATGTTGATGGCGGGCGGCGAACTGATGATCATGCGGCATCCGAGAGCGGTTGCTTTGACCAAGTCGCTGATCGCCGGTCTCATGGGTTAACCGTAGTCCAAAATGTAGAATAATTGGGATGTCGGGACCGGCATAAGGAGCCGTAACGAAAAGGTTGTTTCGTAACGGCGCCTAAATTGTCTGAACTTGTAGAGTAAAGAGGAGAAAAACCAAATGTCTAAGATCATCTGTTCAGCCGCCATCCGTGGGGCTCACAAGATAGTTGATATGGCGGAAGCAAAGTTCGAGGAGGCCATCAAGAAGTACGGCCCCGAGCAAGAGGTGCATTTCCCGAACACCGCCTACTTCCTGCCGGTTATTTACAGTATGCTGGGCGCCAAGGTACAGAATCTGGGCGACATGAAGGATATCTTCAAGGAATGCCGCACCCTTCTGCCGGAACTGGTGAGCGAGAATATTTGGCTGCCGTACCTCGCCCCGGCCCTTGATGCGGGTATGGCCACCTTTTTTGCCGAGGAGATGTACGAGGCCATCCGGTATCTCGAAACCCCGGATTTCTACACCAAGACCGAGGACCCGCTGGAAAACAATATCTGGCTGGGTGCTGCCGACGACGTTATCTTTCGCAAGCGCGGCGTTGAGTTCGTGGACGGCACGGCGCCCGGTTTTGCTGCGATCATGGGCACCCCGGACAACAACGAGGTTGCCTCGCGCATCGCCTTGGAGTTGCAGGAGAAGAACCTCTATATCTTCATGCACGATCAGTCTAACGGCAAGAATATGGCCGAGCGTCTGGTGGAAAACAAGGTGCAGGTCGGCTGGAATACCCGTCTGGTTCCCTTTGGCAAGAGCTACACCTCGGCGGTCTTCGCCATCGGTTTTGCCTGCCGGGTGGCCATGGCCTTCGGCGGCATCAAGCCCGGCGACTACAAGGGCAACCTGATCTACAACAAGGACCGGACCTTTGCCTTTGTCATGGCCTTTGGCCCGGTTTCCGACGAGTGGTACGCCAACGCGGCCGGCGCCATCAACTGGGGCTTTCCCACCATCTCCGACTACGATATCCCCGAGATACTGCCCACCGGGATCTGCACCTACGAGCACGTGGTCAGCCAGGTGCCCCACGAGGAGATCGTCCAGAAGGCCATCGAGGTGCGGGGGCTTAAGGTCAACGTCACCAAGATCGACATCCCCTTGTCCTTCGGCCCGGCCTTTGAGGGCGAGCGTATCCGTAAGGACGACCTCTTCATGGAATGCGGCGGCGGTCGGACCTCGGGGGTCGAGGTGCTGGTTTCCAAGGATATGTCCGAGGTTGAGGACGGCAAGGTTACTGTCGAAGGGCCGGACATCAAGGACATCCAGGTGGGTCAGAATCTGCCCCTCGGTATCCTGGTCGAGGTTGCCGGGCGTGGCATGCAGTCGGACTTCGAGCCCATCCTCGAGCGTCAGTTCCATCACCTGATCAACTACATCCAAGGCATCATGCACATGGGCCAGCGGAACATCATGTGGCTTCGCATCGGCAAGGCCGCGGTGGAAAAGGGTTTTTCCCTCGCCCACATCGGCAAGGTGCTGCACGGCAAACTGCATCAGGAGTTCGGCGCCATTGTCGACAAGATTCAGGTCAAGATCTACACCACGTTGGACAAGGTGGAAGAGGTTCAGGAGCTGGCCCGCAAGGTATACGCAGAGCGCGATGAGCGTTTGGGCTCCATGACCGACGAGACCGAAGAGGTCTTTTATTCTTGCACCCTGTGCCAATCCTTTGCTCCGAGCCATGTCTGCGTCATCACCCCGGAGCGGATCGGGATGTGCGGCGCTTACAATTGGCTGGACGGCAAGGCCTCTTACCAGATCAACCCCACCGGCCCCAATCAGCCGATCCAGAAGGGCGACTGCCTGGATGAGAAACTCGGCCGTTTCAAGGGGATCAATGATTTTGTCGATCAGACCTCCCGCGGGGCTGTAACCGACCTTGCCCTGTACTCCCTGATGAACAGCCCGATGACCGCCTGCGGCTGTTTCGAAGCCATTGCCGCCATGCTGCCCCAGTGCAACGGAATCATGGTGGTCAACCGTGACTACAGCGGGATGACGCCTTCCGGGATGAAGTTCACTTCTTTGGCCGGTATGGCTGGGGGTGGCGCGCAGACCCCAGGTTTCATCGGGGTTTCCAAGCATTTTATGACCAGCCCCAAGCTGTTTGTTGCCGAGGGCGGGTTGCAGCGCATGGTCTGGCTGCCCAAGATGATGAAGGAAGAGATCAAGGACAAACTCATGGAGCGTTGCAAGGAAATCGGCATGCCGGAGTTTTATGATATGATCGCCACCGAGGAGAACGGCACCACGGAAGAAGAAATCCTCGCCTTCATGAAAAAGGTCGGTCATCCGGCCCTTGAGATGGAAGCGCTTGTTTGATGTGAGATAGTAGCTGTCAGCTATTAGCGATACGATTCGAGATTACTATTCAAGCTTAAAGCGCACGGCTTACAGCTTGCCTTATACGGGAGGAACAGACAGATGGCTTTAACAGGTATTCAAATCCTCAAGATGCTTCCCAAGAAGAACTGTGGGGAGTGCGGTATCCCGACCTGTCTTGCCTTTGCCATGAAGGTGGCGGCAGGGCAGATGGAAATCGGCGAATGTCCGTATGTGAGCGATGAGGTCAAGGAGCAGATCGGCGAGGCCTCTGCCCCCCCGATTCGGACTATTAAAATCGGCTCAGGCGACAGCGCCTATACCACCGGCGGCGAGACCTGTCTGTTCCGCCATGAAAAACGCTTTGAAAACCCCACCGGCATCGCGGTGTTGGTCACCACCGAGATGAGCGAGGCCGATGTCGAGGGCCGCATCAGCCGGTTCAAGAATCTCCGCTACGAGCGGGTCGGCGTTCTGCTCAAGGCCGATCTCATCGCCATCAAGGATACCAAGGGTGACGGGGCTGCCTTTACCGCTCTGACCAAGAAGGTGCTGGAAGGCGCAGCCGATGCCGGTCTCATCCTGATGAGCGACAAGGCCGACAATCTCAAGGCCGCCGCGGCTGCCTGCGGGGAGCGCAAGCCCCTGCTCTATGCAGCCACTGCTGAGAATGCCGAGGCCATGGCTGCTATCGCCAAGGAGACCGGATGCCCTCTGGTTGCCAAGGGAACAAATCTTGACGACACCGTGGCGATTTCCGAAAAGCTTTTGGCTGCGGGCCTCAAGGATCTCATGCTCGACTCCGGGGCCCGCACGATCCGGGCCGCCTTGGAAGACAGCGTGGTGGGGCGGCGTTCCGCCATCCGCGCCAAATTCAAACCCCTGGGTTTCCCGACCATCACCTTTCCCTGCGAGATCTCCGCTGATCCGCTGATGGAGGCCATGGTCGCCTCGGTGCTCATTGCCAAGTACGCAGGCATTGTGGTGCTTTCCGATCTACAGGGCGATATCCTCTTCCCGCTGCTTCTGGAGCGTTTGAACATCTTCACCGATCCCCAGCGGCCCATGGTGGTTCAGGAAGACGTTTACAACATCAACGGCCCCACCGAGGATTCTCCGGTTCTGATTACCTGCAACTTCTCCCTTACCTACTTCATTGTCTCCGGTGAGATCGAGGGGAGCAAGGTGCCTTCCTGGTTGTTGATCAAAGACACGGAAGGTCTTTCGGTTCTTACTGCCTGGGCGGCGGGCAAGTTCGGCGCGGATATGATCGCGGCGTTTATGAAAAAATCAGGGATCGAGTCCAAGGTCAAGCATCGGGAGTTGATTATCCCCGGCTATCTTGCCTCCATGAAGGGCGAGCTTGAAGAAGAGCTGGCCGGTTGGACCATTACCATCGGCCCCCGTGAAGCCGGACATCTGCCCGCCTTCCTGAAGGAATGGAAGCCGGCGGCATAACGGAAGAGTTGCATATTCATCGGCTTAGGAGCCGTAACGTAACCATATACAACGACTGAACCGGCTATGAATATCACAATCAACGGGTATGAAATTGTTGCCGAAGAAGGGATCACCATCCTGGAAGCGGCAAAACGGGCGGATATCCATATCCCTACCTTGTGCTACGTGAACAAGGGGACCTCGGACATTCCGTGCGAGATCTGCGTGGTCAGCGTGGACGGGGTGGAGACGCCGGTGCGGTCTTGCATCACCCCGATAAGCGAAGGGATGCGGATCACCACCGAGTCCAAGGAATTACAGGCCAAGCGCGCCGAGCGCATGACCCTGCTGATGGAGACCCATTTCGGCGACTGCAAGGCCCCGTGCAATCTCACCTGTCCTGGGCAGATCAACGTGCAGGGCTACATCGCCCATGTGGCCAAGGGTCAGTACGAAGAGGCCCTGCGCCTGGTCATGGAGCGCAACCCCTTTCCCTTTTCCGTGGGCCGGGTGTGCCCTCGGTTCTGCGAAACCCGCTGTCGCCGGATTCTTGTGGACGAGCCGGTGTCCATCAACCATCTCAAGCGCTTTGTCGCTGACTGGTGCATGGCCCACAAGATTGAACTGCGCATTCCCCGCGATGCGTCCACCGGCAAGAAGATCGCTGTTATCGGCGGCGGCCCCTCCGGCCTGACCGGCGCCTACTATCTGGCGCGCAAAGGCCACGATGTCACGGTTTTTGAGTCCGCTCCCAAGCTTGGCGGCATGTTGCGCTACGGCATCCCAGACTACAAAATCCCCCAGGATGTGCTTGATTACGAAATCAGCACCATTCTGCGCATGGGGATTAATGTCCGCTTGAGCCAGAAGTGGGGTGATGACTTCACCCTGCAATCCCTTAAGGACCAAGGCTACGAGGCCATCCTCATCGCTACTGGTACCCCGGTGGACGAGAGCCTGGATGTTCCGGGCTGTGCCCTGCCCAAAGTGATCCCGGCCACGAAATTTTTGCGGGACATGTCCGAGGGTAAGACCGGCAACTACGGCCGCTCCGCCGTGGTTTTCGGCGGCAACAATGTGGCCATGGAGGTTGCCCGTTCCCTGTTGCGCAACGAAGTCGGCCAGGTAACGATTATCTATCCCCGGGCCCAGACCGAGATGTCCGCCAACCAGCGTAATATCCGGGTGGCGGAAAAAGAGGGCGTCCAGTTTCTCCTCATGGCTGCGCCGGTGAACTTCAGCGACACCAGCAACGGCATTGCCGTGCAGTTGATCCGAACCAAACTCGGTGAGCCCGACGAGAAAGGCATCCGCTACCCCGAGGCGATCCCCGGTTCCACGGTGAACATCAATGCCGATACCGTCATTGTCGCCCAAGGCTTGAGCGCCTGTCGCGAGAAATTCGAGGGCGGCGAACTGGAGTCGAGCCTGGAGCTGACCCCGAAATGTAATATCAAGGCCAATCCCAGAACCTCGCTGACCAACCATCCCGGCATCTACGCAGCCGGTGATGTGACCAGCGGCCCCCGTTCGGTGATCCAGGCCGTGGTCGCGGCCCGGCGGGCAGCGGAGAACATCCATGCCCAGGTCATGGGGATTACCAAGACCGTGGCCGAGAGCCGGTTTAATTTTAGCCGGGGCAAGGGCTTCGATGATGTGGATCTCCGTAATTTCGAGGGGGTCAACATCAAGCTTCGCGAGAAGATGCCCACCCGACCTCCCCAGATCGCCACCCAGGATTTCAGCGAGATCAAACTCGGCTTTTCCGAGCAGATGGCCATCACCGAGGCCAAGCGTTGTCTTTCTTGCGGCTGCCGCGCCTTTGACCGCTGTGATTTGAAGAAATTGGCCACGGACTTCGGTCTTGATCCAACGCGAACCGGAATGGCGGCAAAGCCTGTGTACACGGAAAAGATCGACCATCCCATGATTCTGGTGGACCTGAATAAGTGCATCTACTGCAAACGCTGCCAGAACAGCTGCGAATACGACGCCCTGGAAATCAACGCCGACGGTGTCGATGACAAGGGGCGCCCGCTGGGGTTGCGTTTTAAGTTCAAGGACAATTGCGTCAACTGCGGGGCCTGCGTGGACAACTGCTCCACCGGCGCCCTGAACAAGAAAGACGTCCTGGTGCCGGTGATCAACGAACCAATCCGCGAGGTGCGCTCCACCTGTCCCTACTGCGGAGCAGGCTGCCAGATCATCCTCAAGGTGAAAGGCAATACTTTGATGGAGGTCACCGCGGACCCTGATCTGGCGCCCAATTACGGGGCGCTGTGCGTCAAGGGTCGTTTCGGGCATAATTTTGTCCAGCACAAGGACCGTCTGACCAAACCCCTGGTGCGCCGAGGCTCGCAGCTGGTGGAGACAAGCTGGGAAGATGCCTTGAATATTGTGGCCAAGCGTTTCTTCGATCTCAAGGCCATGTACGGACCTGACTCCATCTCAGGTTTCAGCTGTGCCAGGGCCAGCAACGAAGAAAACTATCTGATGCAAAAATTTATGCGGACAGCGATCGGAACGAATAATATCGATCACTGCGCCCGACTCTGACACGCTCCCACGGTGGCCAGTTTGGCCCTCACCTTCGGCAGCGGCGCAATGACCAACTCCATTGCGGATACAAAGAAAACCGATCTCTTCTTCATGGTCGGCAGCAACCCGGACACCAGTCATCCCACCGTCGGCCTACGCATCCATCAGGCTGTGGATCGCGGCGCTAAGCTGGTGGTGGTGGACCCCCGCCGGACCAAACTGGCCGAGCGGGCCGATCTCTGGCTGCGTATCCTGCCGGGGACCGACGTCGCCTTTTTAAACGGCATGATGCAGGTCATTATCGAGGAAGAGCTCTGGGACAAGAAGTTTGTCGAGGAGCGGACCGAGGATTTTGACGAGCTGGTCCGACTGGTGAAAAAATATACCCCGGAGATGGTGGAAAAGATCACCGGCATCAACGAAGCCCAGCTGCGCCAGGTCGCCCGGATGTATGCGGCGGAAGGCAGGCACGCTACTTTCTGGGGTATGGGCATCACCCACTATGTCACCGGCACGGACCGGGTGAAGTCCCTCGCCAACCTGACCATGCTCTGCGGCAAGATCGGGCAGGAAGGCACCGGCTGCAATCCCCTCCGGGGCCAGAACAATGTGCAGGGCGCCTGCGATGTGGGGGCGTTGTTCAATACCCTTCCTGGCTATGGCGGTCTTGAAAACGACGCGCTCTTTGACAAGTATGAAAAGCTCTGGGGCATCAAACTGCCCCGGCGCCCAGGCAAACCGGCCACCGAGGTTTGGGAAAATGTCTTCAAGGGCAATATCCGCGGCCTCTATATCTTCGGGGAAGATCCCGTCGTGGCTGACGCCAATATCGCCCATGTCCGGGCGGCCCTGGAAAAGGCCGATTTCCTGGTGGTTCAGGATCTCTTCCTGACCGATACCGCCAAGATGGCGGATGTGGTGTTGCCTGCGGCCTGTTACGCGGAAAAGGACGGCACTTTTACCTGTACGGAGCGCCGGGTCCAGAGGATTCGCAAGGCTGTTGAGCCGCCGGGCGAGGCCAAGCCGGACTGGCAGATCATCTCCCTGCTTTCCCAGCGGATGGGCTACCCCATGCATTATAATTCCGCTTCGGAAATTTTTGACGAGATCTGCCAGCTCTTGCCGCAGTACAAGGGCCTTTCCTACGAGCGCCTGGAAAAAGTCGGCCTACAGTGGCCGGTGCCGGACCAGCATCATCCCGGCACCACGGTTCTGCATGTTGATGAATTTACTCGGGGCAAGGGGCTGTTCATTCCCGAGGATTACTATCCTCCGGTGGAACTGCCCGATGAGGAATATCCGCTGTTGTTCACCACCGGCCGCGATATTGCCCGGTATAACTTCAGCAGCATGACCGGCAAGACCCAGGAGATCGACGAGATCAGCCCGGAGTGCTTTGCCGAGGTGCATCCTGCGGATGCCGAACGTTTGGGGCTTAAGGAGAAAAACTGGGTACGGCTCACCTCGCGGCGCGGTTCGGTGCAGATGCGGGCTATCATCACCGACCGGACCCAGGAGGGCACCATCTTCAGCACCTATAATCATTTGCAGGCGCTGGTGAACCTCCTGACCCTGGACGCCCTGGATCGTCTTTCCAGGACCCCGGAGTATAAGCTGTGCGCCATCAAGGTTGCAGTATTAGGCGATGAATTACCGGATTGACCTTTTTTTGGAGTGCGGTTTGGGCTCCTAAATTTTCTAATTTGAGTGGAGTTACACGATGGGACAAGCAAAAGATAAGAAATCAGGGACGGTCATGGTCGTCGGCGGCGGTATCGCCGGGGTCCAGGCAGCCCTTGATTTGACCGAGCTTGGTTACTATGTCTATCTGGTGGAAAAGTCCGCGGCCATTGGCGGCGCCATGGCGCAGTTGGATAAAACCTTTCCAACCAACG
>CAYTVV010000055.1:0-17633 GCA_964441875.1 uncultured Desulfurivibrio sp. | reverse complement strand
ATGACGGAAGAAATGGGAAACATTGACAATGCCATTGAAGCATCGCAAAAAACCGTAGTCTCCCGCGAAAAGGAGACCGGCGAGGATGCCGAACGCCCCAAGGGCCCGGTGGGCCTTGATATCGGCACCAGCCATATCGTCATGGCCCAGAACAAGGGCAAGAACATCCACACCATCAAGCAGCTCAACGCATTCTTCACCATCCCCTATTCGAAATTCACCAAGAAGATCCTGGTGGACAACGAGGTGACCTTTTTTGAAAAGGGCGACATGTTTTACATCCTCGGCTACTCGGCCGAGAATTTCGCCAACATGTTCAACACCAACACCCGGCGCACCATGGAGAAAGGCCTGCTCTCCGCCCGTGAGGACGAAGGGATCAACGTGCTCCAGGCCATCATCGGCACCCTGATCAAGCGGCCCAAGAATCCGGGCGAGGTCATCTGCTTCAGCATGCCGGGCACCCCGGTGGACAGCGGCCAGTCCGTGGTTTACCACGAATCGATCATCAAGATGTACCTGGCCACCCTGGGCTACAACCCCATCTCCATCAACGAGGGGCTGGCCACGGTCATGGCCGAACTGGCGGAAGACAACTTCACCGGCATCGGCATCAGCATGGGCGGCGGCATGTGCAACATCTGCCTGGCCTATCTCTCCGTGCCGGTCATCACCTACAGCATCCAGAAAGGCGGCGACTACATTGATCAGATGGTCGGCATCTCGGTGGGCGAACCGGCCACCAAGGTCAAGACCATCAAGGAAAGCACCTTCCGGCTGGCCAAGCCCCCGAAGAACCGGGTGGAAACGGCCCTGCAGATTTACTACGACGACCTGATCCACACCCTGCTCCACAGCTTGCAAGATGTGCTGCACTCTTCGGACAAGATTCCGAAGATCGCCAAGCCCATCCCCATCGTGCTGGCAGGCGGCACCGCCATGCCCATCGGCTTCAAGGAGCACTTCGAAAAGGCACTGAAGGATTTCAACCTGCCCATCGAGATCTCCGAGGTCAGAATTGCCGAAGACCCCCTCAACACCACGGCCAAGGGCGCCATGGTCATGGCGCTTTCCGAAGAGATCTAGCGCCAGGTACAAAGAGAATCCCCAAAGGGGCGTGGCCGATTGGCCGCGCCCCTTTTTTTTGGTTCATCCAGGAATTCCGGGGAAGGAGGCGAAGCCTTTCTGCGGTTCTCTCTTTCTTCTTTTGCGTGCCCAAAAGAAGAAACAAGGAAAAGGCACCCCAGCCAGTCCTGGCCCTGCGGGCTTCCCTTACTTCTCGCCGGGAGCGGGACGCGGAAAAACTCGGGCTTCGCCCTCAGACAGTCGGAGTCTTCGCTTACCTCCCGCGTCTTTTCCCGCCCCCGCCTGCGAGGCGCGGCAGGACAAATGGGGGAATTCCCATTGGCACGCAGCCGAGCACCGGAGAGGCTGCCGAAAAGGGGATTTGCACTGTTTGAGGCGAAAGCCGAGTTTGCAAAGCCCCGGCAGCATCGAGGAGCACAGGGTATCCCGCCAACGGCGGGACAAGTGACACGGGTGCACTTTCTTCGCCGCTTCGCTGCTGGTTCGTTTCTTTGGGCAAACAAAGAAATGAACACACTGACTTCATGGTCCAGTCCTCCGCAATTCCCGGAAGAACCTTTTTGCCCTGCCCGGCCGCCGTTGCCCACAGTCCCTCGCGGAAAATTTCTCTTTCCCACAAAAAACTTTCCGCCACGCTTCATATTCCTATACAATTGACACAGCGATCTTTTTTCCCTTGTTCCACAAACGGCAAACACAGGCAACGCCCACAATCCGGCACTGAAAAAAACCGATGGCTATTCCAACCTCCCCTCAAAGCGGCCAGACTCCTCATAATCCTGAAAAGGACCACGCCGACCTGTACGCAATCCTGCTGAGTCTCCCGGCCCCCACAGAAATCTACCTTCCGAACGGCACTCTGCTTCTGGCAAACACCGCTGCCCGAAACCTGCCCTTTTTCCCGAAAAATACCATAGGGGAAAACGAGGCCATCACCATCCCCCCCGATGACCGCACCGCCTTTCTCCAGGCGATGCAGGGCAAAATCACCAGCACTGGGCCTGACCGAGGCTACACGCTCCAGAGCCGGCCGAACACGACCTTTTACCTGCGCACCCAGTATGTCCCGGTCTGTGACGAAAACGGGGACGTCCGCCATGTGGTGGTGAGTCGGGAAGACGTCACCGCGTTGCGAACAGGCGCCCGTTTTCAACGGCTGGTGGAAGACGCCAACGAAGCCATTCTGGTTCTCCAAGACGGCATGATCAAATATTTCAACCGCCGAGCCCTTGAGATAATCGGCTATTCCGCCGACGCCTTTCGTTCACAGCCGTTTCACACCTTTATCCACCCGGAAGACCGTGCGATGGTCATCCAGCGCTCCATGCAGAGACTTCAGGGCGAAGAGGTGCCCAACATCTATCAATTCCGGGTGGTTGACGTCAGGGGAGAGGCGAAATGGCTGCAAATCAACGCTGGAATCATTGACTGGGAAGGAAAGCCTGCGGTGCTCGCCTTTCTCCCCGATATCACGCAACTGCGCCAGGCGGAAATGGCTCTCTGGGAAAGCGAGACTCGCTTCCAGATGATCTCGGAAAACACCGGAGATCTGATCATCCTGAGTAACGGCCTGGGAAAAACCATCTTCGCCAACTCAGCCCTGACCAGACTCCTCGGTCTCCAGGCAGAAGAACTCCAGGGCAGACCGATCACCGAAATCATCCACCCCAAATACCGTTCCGCCCTCAGCAGACTCTGGAACCGAATTCTGGCCGGGAAAAACGTCGCCCCGCAGGAAACCATTCTGGTCAGACGGGATGGGAGCCACCTTGCCGCGGAAATAAGCTGTTTTGCCGTCGCCCAGGAAAACAGCGAGCCGTATCTTGGCGCCATCCTGCGCGACATCTCGGCCCGCAAGGAAGCAGAGCATGAGCTGGAACAATACCGCGACAGCCTAGAAAAACTTGTGGGGGAACGCACCTCCGAACTGACCCAGGCCAATGCCAGACTCCAGCAGACCATCACCAGCCAGGAGCTTGCCGAGGAAAGGCTTTCCCAGGAAAAAAACACCCTGGAGGCGGTTTTTTCCGCCATGAGCGATGGCCTCTCCGTGCATGACCGTGATTTCAAAATCCTCTTCCAGAACGCCGTCCTCACCAAACGCTATGGCGATTGCACGGGACAGCTATGCCATGCGGCCTACCACGGGAGGGAAACTCCCTGCGAAAACTGCGGGTTACTGAGCTGCATCAAGGACGGCGCGCCCCACTGGTTTGAGATGAGTGCAACCACCGAGCAGGAAAATCTGTTCTTTGAACTGGGCATGAGTCCGGTCCACGACAGCAAGGGCGCGATCATCGCGGCAGTGGAAGTGAGCCGGGATATAACCGAGCAGAAAAGACTGGCGGATCAGCTGCTCCAGGCCCAGAAGATGGAGGCCATCGGCACCCTGGCCGGAGGCATCGCCCATGATTTCAACAATATCCTCACCGCCATCCTCGGCTATGCGGAGTTGTCAAAATTCGAGGCCGACCCGGACAGCGAGCTCTCGCAAAATCTTGCCGAGATCATCAACGCCAGCCGCAGGGCCAGCGATCTCATCCGGCAGATCTTGACCTTCAGCCGCAGGGCGGAGTTCAAGAAGCAGCCGCTACAGATTCACTCCGTAGTCAAGGAGGCCTTGAAGCTCATTCGCGGCACCATCCCCTCCACCATCGACATCCGTCCGGAAATAGCCGGTGATTGCGGAACAATCCTCGCCGATGTCACCCAGATCCATCAGGTGATCATGAATCTCTGCACCAACGCTTACCACGCCATGCAAAAGCAGGGCGGCATCCTGATTGTCAGACTGCGAAATACCACAATCAGCGGGGAGACAAGCGACCAGCCGACAGGTCTTGCACCGGGAAACTATGTGCGGCTGACGGTTTCCGATACCGGGCACGGCATGGACGAAACCACCCTGGATCGGGTGTTCGACCCTTATTTCACCACAAAAAAACAGGGGGAAGGAACAGGGCTTGGCCTGGCAACCGTGCATGGCATCGTGGAAAACCACGGGGGCGTAATCTCGGTGAAAAGCGCGCTCAACGAAGGCACAACCTTTGACATCTATTTCCCCCAGGTGGAGGCAGCCTTTTCCGCCGCCCTGACCGGCTGGGGTGAAACAGGAGCCGTCTCCTGCCAGGCTAGTATCCTGCTGGTGGACGACGAGGAAATGCTTATCAGGCTGGGAAAAAACATCCTTAAAAAACTGGGCCATACCGTGACCGCCTTCAGCAACAGCCAAGATGCCCTGGATTGCTTCCGGCAAGATCCCCAGGCCTTTGACCTCTTGCTCACCGATCAGATGATGCCCGGCCTCACCGGCCTGGAACTGGCGCAACAATGCCTTACGCTACGCCCGGATCTGCCGATTATCCTGGCCACGGGTTACAGTGAGGCAATCACCAAGGAGCAGGCCCAGGCCCAAGGGATAAGCGCAATCCTCTGGAAGCCGGTGACCATCAACACTATGGCCGAAACCATCCAACAGGCCCTCGGCAGTGGGGATGAAGACGCGAGAGGCGTGTAACCATCGGGCAGGCCCCGTTGCTCACAATACCGCGCCTTCCGGGGAGAGCCGAACCTCCAGCTGCTTGCCCTTCTTGACCTCAAAGTGCTGCTCGCCGATCTTCCGGTTCTGGTGAAAGAACTGGACCGTCCAGGTTCCATAGATGTTCTGCATTTTTTCCGTGATGGTGAGGGCTTCGACCTGACGCTGCATGTACCTGACCTGCTGATTTGAGGTACGGATCAGCTTTCCCTCCGGACTGTACCATTGGATAACCAAGGGCAGGGTCTGGTCCACCGGGAGAAAATTCACCGAATACAGGGCACCCAGGGTAGCCCCGGGCTTGCCGGTAATGTTGTTCGTCCCCCCGGCAAACATCTGCAATTTTTTCATATTCAGTTCGATATCGCTGATATTTTCATAGGCGGCGCTCAGCTCGGCAATCTGCTGAAACGGCTGCTGCACAAGACCCGCGCTCTCGACCTGCAAGGCCCAGATCTTCACCGGGCGGGGCGCACCTGGCGACGCCGCTGACACTGCTGCTTCCGGTTCCTTGCTCTCACGCCCGGCCATGGCAACTTTGCCGCCGGGCGGGGCAGGCACCGCGCCCAGGCTGCTCTCCGGGCCAGGGGCCTTGAACCCTTTTGCCGTGTTGATTTTCTTGGCCCTTTTGATATTTTTCGTATTCTGCAACGTGGCCTTTGTCAGATCAGCGCCTTCCAGGTTGGTCCTGTTCAAATCGGCGTCATTGAGGTTGGCATTGACCAGAATGGCGTGGGAGAAATCTGCATCGGTGAGGTCTGCCCAGCGCAGGTCGCCGTCCCGAAGATTGGCCCCGGTGAGCACGGCATTGGTCAGATCGGCGTTGGCCAGATCTACATTGGAAAGATCAGCCTTGCTCAGATTGGCATCAATGAGATTGGCGTTTCGCAGGTCAAGGCTGACCAGCTTGGCATCGCTCAGCACGGTCTCGCGCAGGTTTTTGATATCAAAATGTTTGGCCACCGTCAGGTTGATCCCGGACAGATTCGCCCCCTTGAGGTCGGCATTGCTGAAATTGGCATTGGCCAGTTCGGCATTGCTCAGATCCGCCCGATTCAGATAGGCATGGTTCAGCTTCGCCCTGGTAAGATCCGCACCCTGAAGGCTGGCGTTGTTCAGATTCGCCCCAGTCAAATCGACCATATTCAGCTTTGCCTTGCGCAGATCGGCATTGGTCAAGTTCGCCTTGACCATGAGGGTACGAACGCCGAAATCAACCCCGGACAAGCGGGCGCCGGTGAGGTTGGCCTCGGTCAAATCAACGCGTTCCATCACGGCCTTTTCGCAGTTGGCCTCGGTAAGATTGGCCTGTTGAAAATTCGCCCCGGAAAACTCTCCCCCTGCCAGGCTGGCCTTGGTGAGATTGGCCCCCCGGAAGTTGGCCTTTTCTGCGGTCACCCCATTGAGGACTGCGCCATTGAGGTTGGTCTGGCTCAAAACCGCCTCATTCAACTGGGCCTCGCCCAGATTGGTTCCGCTGAGGCTCGCCTCGGAAAGGTTCGCCCCGTCCAAATTCACCCCGCGCACGTCGGCGCCGTCGAGATTCGCTCGGCTTAAATTCGCCTTGGTCAGGGCAATTCCCCGCAGATTAGTGCGACGCAGGTCCACCTCATTAAGGGTGGCGCCAAGCAGCTTCGTCCCTTGAAGAAAGGCGGTGGTAAGATTGGTATTGCCCAGCTTTGCATCGCTGAGGTTTGCCGAGGTGAAGTTGGTTTTCGTAAAAGTCGCCCCAGAAAAATCAGCGCCGCGCGCGTCGCTTTCGCTGCAATCCGTTTCCAGCAGAATAACACCCGCCAGGATCGCCTGCTGGAGATCAGCCCCCCGGAGATTGCTTCTGGCAAGATCGGCATCGGTCAGGTTTGCCCCACCAAGCTTGGCCTGGGACAGATCGGCCTTCCGAAACCTGCCTCCGACCAAAATGGCCCCCCGGAGATCCGCCTCCCTCAGATCGGCATTCTGTAGGTTCGCCTGGCTGAAATTCACCTCGCGCAGATCAGCCTCACGCAGGTTCGCTCCTTCGAAATTGGCATTCTGAAAGTTCAGGCCCCGCAGGTTTTTGCCGGCAAGGTTCGCCCCATGAAAATCCTTACCCGCAAACCGGGGCGTATCGGTAGCGCCTGTGGTTTCGGCAGCCGCGCCTTTTTCTTCCGGCGGCGTCTCCTGGGTGGAAACAACCGGGGCAGTAATAGCGGAAAACCAGGACAACCATTTCCCGCCATTGTCCAAGACGAAATACCCCCCGCCCCCCACCAGAGCGAAAACCGCAACTGCGGTGAGCGCCAGACCGAACCTGGCAAAAAATGGTCGTCCGCCGCCTCGCTGGTCGGCAACCCGAATAACGGTTTTTTCCGAACGGCATTGCGGGCAGGGCACCTTCCTGCCCGCAACGACCGACGGTACCATTTTCTGAAATCCGCACTTTTTGCAAAAAAAGATTGCCTGGTCGGAGTCGTTTGCCGCCCCAGCCGATTTTTTCCCCACGACAACGGTATGCCTGCATTTCGGACAAGGCACGGCCTTGCCGGCATGGCGGTTTTCAACCTCTACGGAATATCTGCACTTATCGCAGTAAAAAATCATCCAGCATCCTCAACAAAACCAAAAATAAGCCCATCTCCCGGCCAGCCAGGACTTTGCCAAGCAACAGCTACAACAGTCATCGACCGGAATGAAAAAATACTTCATATATTTGTTGAAATCACAAAAAAAACCGCGATTACAGCGGGAAGCAAAAGCGACCGGCGACGGTTACTCCGTTATAGCTCTTTGCCTCGTGTTACGGACCTGTGACCATTTTCTATTTTTACGAGTCCATTATATATTTCAACACGATCAAGAGCAGTGCTGTAAAAAAAAATCAGATGGGGTATTATACCACTTTACCCGGGGGGGTGACAGAGTCTTGCCGACTCCACGAAAGAATCTCCCCAAAGATGCCGCACCCTGTAGCAAAATCCGAGGCCATAACTTTCCGTGGACAAGCCAAAGCAACCAGAATCAACCAAACCAGCGAACAAGACCGGCGCCCCGGAGAAGAAAACCTTCGACCCCAGGGAGCAGGCCATCAAGTACAAGGCCTACCGTCATATTTTCTCGGACAAGGATGTCAAAAAGGGACTTGACGAAAAATCCATCATTAAAAAGATCAGGAAAAGCAAAAGCCTGAGCGGCCGGTATCGCCAGTATCTGGAGATGCGGGATGACGACAATCGCGGCAGCCACACCTATCCCTGGCAAAACCCCTTCAACCGCTTCCTGTTCTGGTCCGCTTACTGGCTGCCGCGTTTTCTCAAATGGGGCACCCTGCTCAGCCTGGCTCTTTTCATCCTCAACTACCTCCCCGGCCCGACCCAGCACATCATCGAGGTGCTCATTGCCCGCTCCGTTTATGACACCGCCCCCATCGAGCGGTTGCCCGACGATCTGGAAACCTATGCCCATTCCGCCGACATCAAGGACAGCCGGGGCGCGATCATCAAGTCCTACGGAAAACGCAAAGTAACCCAGCAGATCCCCGCCTCCGCCCAAAAAGCCCTGCTGGCCTGCGAGGATCATTATTTCCTGCCCCACCCCGGCAACACCTGGTATGAGAATTTCTTTCTGATCCACCCCGGCGTCAGCTGGCTGAATCTGGTGGGCGCGGTGAAAGATACCCTCCAGGGCGATCCCCGCGGGGCCAGCACCATCGTCATGCAGAACGCCAAGAAGATCCTGGGCAACGAAAAAAGAACCATTGCCAACAAGCTGGAAGAGATCATCATCGCCTACATGATGGTGGCCAAATTCGGCAAGGAAAAAAACCTCAATTTCTACATCAACACCGTACCGGTGGGCGCCAATATCTATGGTTTCCCGGCCGCCGCCACCAACTATTTCAAGAAAGACCTGGCCGCCCTCAACATGCAGCAGCTGGTGACCATCGGCTCCTTCATCCCCAACCACAACCGCCAGGTCGCCTTTTATGAGATCGTCAACGGCAAGAACTTCAGCGACCTGACCCCGGCCATGCAGGGCCATGCCAAGAGCGCCATCAACAAGATCAATCTCGCCCTCACCCACCTCTGGAAACGCAAGGAAATCCCGGACGATCAGTACCGCAGCTGGCTGCTGACCGACGAAGAATCCATCCGCCGCATCGGTTTCCGCGACTTCCGCTCTCCGCTGTACGGGGAGGAGGAATGGACCTCCTGGAACGTCATCAAGGAAGTCTCTTCCCGAACGTATGCCTTCAATGGCCGCGAGGTTACCGGCTCCCAGCTTCTGCTTGACGAAAAGGGCGAGGTCTCCATCGAGACCGGCACGGACCTGGCCCTGATCGAAAAAATGAAGGAAATCATCGGCGAATTCCTACAGAGCAGCTATTTTAGAGAAATTCTTTCCACCAGCAACCAAGCCACCTGGCAACGCGACAAGGAACGCTACACCTCCCGCGGCCTTACCCCGCCCTACACCGATTTCAACAGCTTTCTCGAATACCTGCAACGCAATATCAATGTCGGCCTCATTGCCGTCAATCAGAAGGGTGAAATCGTCGCCTATGTCGGCGGCAAGGAATTTTTGCAAACCAGGAACAACGAAAAGGACGAGGATGAGGAGGACGAGGCGCCGGAGCCCAACGAAACCGCGCCCGACAAAAACGTCGGCAAGAGCGGCAACCATGATTCCGTGATCATCGACATCATGAACAAGAAGGCAAAGATCACCCCCTCCTCCACCATGAAACCGATCATTGCCTACTATTCCATGGTGGCCAACAATACCAAGATGAGCGACCACTTTGCCGACAAGCCCATCGAGTACAAATATGTGGCCAGCACCGGCAGACAGACCTGGCTGCCCCGCAACTGGTACAACTACGACGCCGCTCGACCCATGGGCAAGGAATACAATCTGCTGGAAGCACAGGTGATTTCCATCAACACGATCTTCGCCAGGCTTTACACCAACCCCCTGCTCCGCAGCGCCATGCTCCAGGGCTTTGACCAGGTCGGCCTGGACTACAGCAAGGAAGACGCCAAGTACTGGCCTTTCGGCATCGGCTCCTCCGCAGTGTCGGTGCAGCAATGGCTTGGCATCTACAACGCCTTTCTCGACGGCCAGTACCGCGATCCCTCTTTTGTGCGCCGGATACAGATAAACGGCAAAACGGTATACGACCGCGATCAAGACGAGCAGTTCGCCAAGATCCCGCTTTTCGAGTCCAAGAAGGAGCGGGAGGCGGAGATGAACGCCCTGTACGAGGTCTGCAATCGCGGCACCGGCTCGGCCATGAAAACCGAATTCAAGCATCACAAGAATCTGGTTTCCGGCAAGACCGGCACCGCGCCGATGAACAAATCCGCCCTGTTCATCAGCCATTTTAACCCCTACCGCGACCGGCAGGCCCACAAGGATGACACCATCACCATGCTGATCTCCGTCACCACCAATACCGGCGGCTTCAAGAGCGTGGGCACCTCGGGCAACGCCCCGGCCAAGATCGCCGGCCGCATTTACAACCACCTCTTCCAGCAGGAAATGCAGGAGATGATGGACAAAAACATCGACAAGGCCAAACGCGAGGACACCCATTTCCGCAACAATCAGGTGTACTGGGCCAACGTCAACCGGTACATGGACACCCTGCTCACGGGCAAATGCGGCAACACCCTCATTTCCGACAACATCATCGGGGTTGACGATTACGGCGAGGCCCTGGTGCAGATCTTAAACAGCAACACCAAGATCTACACCGGCCGCGACGATGTTTTCTCCCAGCTGGTTCAATATTACTGCGATCAGGAAAAGATGGTTCGGATGGATTCGGCCCCGACACACTGACAGCAAAAAAACAACCCCGCATCCACCGACGGAAAGGATGCATCCACGGCTTTACAAACCACATCGGGCATGGCATAGTGGCACAGTTTCATATAATCCCTGAACCCACACAGTCATAAAGAGAGATTCCATATGGCCATCAAGATAGGAAGAAATGACCCCTGTTTCTGCGGCAGCGGCAAAAAATTCAAGAGATGTTGCCTGACCACCGGCGCCAACGCTCCGGCCAAACCCGCGCTCCCCTCGGTAAAGATTGAAGTCGAAAAAATCCAGGCAAGCGCCGGCGCCAAGAAAGCCGCCGTGCTGGCCCTAGGGGTTTTCGTTCTCTTCTCCACCACCAGCGGCGACGCCTGGCTCCTTGAAATTACGGACATGGACGCCATCCAAGTGGCGCAAGACGGGGAAAAGCTGGCGGTGCAGATCGAGGAGAACCCTGAAACCATCGAAATCAACTGGACCCACAAGTTCGATGTCAAAAACAAAAAATTTATCCTCACCTCTTACCTGGACAAGAGCGAAGAGGTCCGGGAAGACTATCCGGTCCACACCATTCTTTCCACGGTGAAAAAAATCCGCGGCCGCATCCCAGCCGAGCTGATCAGCTCCATCCACCTGGACAACGAAGAAGAACCCCAAGCACAGGCAGTCTGAGTCAGAGCTGCCCGGCATTCTCTGGAAACGACACAAACTACGGGCGGGAGATTTCTCGCCCGTAGTTTTTTTGAAGCCATCCGGCCTTGTGCCGCCGTAAAGAAAAACTCACAGAAAACCCATGAGCTATCTGATCATCTGCACCGTGGCCCTTGCGGTCTCCGGCCTGACCCTCTTCTCCGGTTTCGGCCTGGGCACCCTCCTGATGCCGGTCTTCGCCCTGTTTTTTCCGGTGGAGGTGGCGGTGGGGGCCACGGCCATGGTGCATCTGGCCAACAATCTCCTCAAAGCCGCCCTATTCGGCAAGCAGGCCGATCTCGGGATCGTTGCCCGATTCGCCATACCCGCAGCCTTTGCGGCCATGCTGGGTGCCCTGCTCCTTAACCAGCTCAGTGCCATGCCGCCGATCATTCACTATTATCTGGGCACACACCTGTTCACCATCACCTGGCTCAAATCAGCATTTGCTGTGCTGATCATGGGATTTGCCCTGGCCGAGTTGTGGCCGGGTCTTAAGAACCTCTCTTTTTCGGCCCGGTACATCCCCATCGGCGGGATCATTTCCGGCTTTTTCGGGGGGCTGTCCGGGCACCAGGGGGCCTTGCGCACCGCGTTCCTGCTCCGGGCCGGGCTGAGCAAGGAAAGGCTCATCGGGACCATGATCCTCTCCGCCATCGTGGTGGACATCAGCCGGATGCTGGTGTACGGAACGACCTTCTTCGCCCGGGATTTTGCGGTGATGCAGGCGGGAGGCGGCTTCGGCCTGGTGGCAGCAGGAAGCCTTGCCGCGTTTCTGGGAACCTTCACTGCCTCGCGCTTTCTGAAAAAGATGACCCTGCACTCGGTGCAGACCCTGGTGGGCGTGCTGCTTCTCCTGCTGGCCTTGGCGCTGGGGACTGGATTACTCTAGCAAGGAATTGACACAGATATGAAAGCACTCAAACTATTGCCCGTGATTTTCAGCATGCTGCTGCTTGGCGCCCATTTCTACCGGGCAGGACATCTCCTCCTTGCAGGCGGAGCGCTGCTTTCCCTTGGCCTGCTCTGCATCCGTAGGCCGCAAGCGATCTGGCTCATGCAGGGATTGCTTGTGGCAGGCGCGGCGGAATGGCTCGCCACTGCAATCCGGCTGGTCGCAGATCGCCAGGCCCAAGGGCTTCCCTGGCTGCGTCTTGCCATAATCCTCGGTCTGGTTTCCCTCTGCACCCTGCTCTCCGCCCTGCCCCTGCGCACAACCGCACATTTTCTCCTGGACAAAGATTAAGAAAAGCCTTAAATTCTATTCGTACATGGAATTGTAAAATCAATCGGCACGTTGCAAGGAGAACCCCATGCCCATCTACGAATACCGTTGCCAAGAATGTAAGAACTTATTTGAAGCCATTCTCACCTCAACAGAAACCTCAGCCGAGGTGACCTGCCCGAAATGCGGCAGCGGCGTGGTGAAAAAAACCATCTCCGCCTCAAGCTTCCGGATATCCTCCGGTTCAAGCTCCATTCCCTCCGGGGCGCTCTCGGGCTGTTCGACAAAATCGGGTTTTTCCTGAGCCTGAAAGCGATGCGGCCGGTCCGGCTGCACCAAAAAAATGATTCTCAGAGACCCGGCCCAACTCCGGGTTCAGTAGTAGATGCGAAATACGCAGGCAAGGGTGGCAGGTGAACGGCCAAATTCCGACCCGACGGAGCCGTTCTCTGCATGCTCTCCCCTGGGGAGAGCCAGGGTCACGGCCAGCTCCGCCTCGTTGGAGAGTGAGTACACCCCGTTAAGGCTCAGCAACTGGGAATGATCGCTCCAGTTGGCAAGCAGCAGGGCCTGCCCGGTCAGCAAGGGAGAAAACTCGTAGCTTGCGCCCAAGGCGGTATAGTCCCGCCCGGTGTATCCCTCCGCCAGATTGCCTGCGGCCAAGGCCTGACTCAACGCCTCGGTGGTGCTGTATCCCTGGCCATGATGGAACTGTTCCAGGCGCAGTTCCAGGCTGTTGGCAAACCGATGCTCGATTCCCACGCTCACCTCAGCTCCGCCGGATAGCCCGTCTTGTTCCGGGGCCGCATAATGTCCCTCCGCCCGGACGCCCAGCCACTCGAAAAACTCGCCCTGTAGGGAACCGCCGGTTATCCGATGCTCGCGCACCGTGCCGCCCAGCAATCCCCATTCCCAATCGTTGCGGTTGACGGCAACCCTGGCCAGCAGCGAGTTTCGGCTCCAGTCGGGCCGGTTCCGCCAATCGGTATCGGTAGTGCTTTCGGGTGAATACCCCAGCACCCCGATCAGGCTCAACTGGGCAAGGTTTCCCAGCCGCACCTCGGCCCGGGCGCTATCCACCCCCGGTTTGTAGACCCGATAAAAGGTTTGCGCTGCAAAGGGAGCAAAGAAATCATTGGGGCTGAAATATGTGGTGGTGGCCAGATTCACCGGTTGCCGACCAAGGCTCCACTCGATATTCCCCTGCACATAATGGAAAGCCGCGGTGTCCACGCTCAAATTCGCCTCGGAATTGCCGCTGGCATGCTGCTGCCAGGAAAGCAGCCCGCTCCGCTCTGCCCCGGCAGGCCTGACGCCAAATACCGGACTCGGCGTGGCGCGGAAATTTTGCAGGAGGTTCAGGTCAAACCGGGTATCCTCTCGATACTTTGCCGCAACCAGAAGTCGTTGGTCCAAATCCCAAAGCAGATCCTCCCGGCTGTCATACAAAGCTGCGGCCTCGGGATTGCGGTTATAGCTGGCACCCAAGCCGGTAAATCCCCGCAGGCTGACGGACGTATCTTCGGATTGCCAGTCGGTAAAGGCTTGTCCTGGTGCAGGGGAGAAAAAAACCGCGACAAAAAATAACGCAGATAACGAAAGGACTCCCCCCCTCATCCGCGTACCTCATCGTGCTCCAATCTGCCGTCCCGGAGATGAATAAGTCGCCGAGCCCGATCCATTACCTGCTGGTCGTGGGTGGAAAAAAGAAAGGTTATCCCCTGCTCCTGGTTAAGGCGCGCCATGAGATCGAGAATCGCATCCGCCGTTGCCGAATCCACATTGGCAGTGGGCTCATCCGCCAGGACAATGGCAGGTCGGGAAACAATGGCCCTGGCAATGGCAACCCGCTGCTGCTGCCCGCCGGAAAGCTCATCCGGTCTGCGCTCCGCCAATTCGGCCATGCCGACCTCAGCCAGCACCTCCATGACCCGCTGCCGCCGCTGGACTTTGGGGATATTCTGCAAAGCCAGGACAAACTCGGCATTTTCGCAGGCGGTCAGCACCGGATTGAGGTTGTAGGACTGGAAGACAAAACCGATCCGGTCGCGCCGCAGCCTGGCCAAGCCGCTGCGGCCCAGCTGGGCGAGATCGCGGCCTTCCAGCAGCACCCTGCCAAGGGTTGGTTCATCCAACGCGCCGATCAGATTGAGGATCGTCGTCTTCCCGGAACCGGACGGCCCGCAGAGCACGCTGAATTCCCCGGCCTGCATCGTCAGGGAAAAATCCGTCACCGCAGAGACCTGCACCTTGCCCTGCTGGTAAATCCTGCTGACATTCTCAAGTTGCACAAGCGGGGTGTTGTTCATGGTCGGCTCTTTCGTCCCTGGTTAAATCCCAATACTCTTTTCTGATTACGAAGTAATCTCAGTCAAGTCCTTTATTCCCCATGTAGTCAAAATCCCATTGGCCCGCCGCCGAGCACCGGAGAGGCTGCCGAAAAGGGATTTGCACTGTTTGAGGCGAAGCCGAGTTTGCAAAGCCCAGGCAGCATCGAGGAGCGCAGGGTATCCCGCCTTCGGCGGGACAAGAGACACAGGGTGCCCTTTCTTTGGTTCGTTTCTTTGGGCAAACAAAGAAATGAACGAAAAAGCAAAGCATTCCTCGGGCTGCTAAATAGCTTGGCAATCAGACACTCTTACCCCTGCTTCAAATTCTCCACCGGCGAGGTCCTGCCTGCCTTGAAAGCCGGAAAAATACCTGCCACCAGCGTCAGGAAAAACACCGCGCCGGCGATCCACAAGGCGCTTTCCCTGTAGAGCCGAAATTTCATGACCGGGTCCACGAGAACCCCGCCGGCGCTGTAATCCTCCCCGATCTGCCCGCTGAAATCAATGCCGATCCTGACCATATACAGAAACCAGGGCGTGGTGATAATCACCCCCAAGGCCAAGCCCAAAAGGGCAAGCCAACAGGATTCCAGCAACACCAGCCGCATGACCTGGCCCGGCATCATTCCCAGCGCCATCATGATCCCGAATTCCCGCCGCCTTTCCATGACGCTCATCAGCAGGGTGTTCGTAATCCCGGCGGCGATAACCAGCCCCACCAGAAACTGAAGCAGACGGTTAAACAGGCGATCCACGGCAATAAGCCCGGCCAGATCCGGCTGGCCTTGCTGCCATGTCAGCACGCCGATATCCGGCATCCCTGCCCACAATGCGGCAAGATTGCTTTTTATGGCCGCAGCCTCCCGGTGATCGGCAAGAAAAATCGCCACCAGGGAAGCGGCCTTGGACTCATAGCCGAGGGCCTTTCGCGCCAGCGCCAAGGGCAAAAGAACCAACGCCCCGTCAACCGAATCGTCCCCGGTCTTGAAAATACCGCTCACCCGGCTGAGTTCGCTGACCAGCTCCCCGTCCTTGTCCGTCAGGGTAAAAATCAGCTTCTTGCCCAGGCGCAGATTCAATTTTTCCGCCATCTTTGCCCCGACAACAACGCCATGCTCCTCGTCTGCGGTAAAGCACTGTCCCTCAACAAGGGTGCGCAGGAAGATATTATACGCCGGGGTTTCCTGGGCCGGATCGATGGCGATAAAGGTGCCGCCCACGCTCTTGGCTCCGCTGGCAAACATGGCCTGCCCCATGATGCGGATCGGCGCGGCGGTTACCCCTGGGGTTTGCAAGGCTTTCTGCTGCACGGCAAACGCATCGACCAGGCGCTTGTCCATGGTCGGCGTATCCTGATAATCCGGATGCTCCACACTCAGATGCCCCAGTCCCATCACCGCACTGGTATTGATCATGTTGGTGTAGGCATAATCGCCGGAAGCGGTAAAAGTCACGGACAGCAAGACGCCGAAAGCCACGGAAAAAGCGGTGATCGCAGTCCGCCGCTTGTTGCGCATCAAGCCTCGCCATGCCATGGTTCCAAGCTGCATCAACGCTCCTTTATCGATGGTAGATGGCGGCAAGCGGCTTGAGCATCGCCGCCTTGAACGCGGGATACAAAATGGCCAGCCCCGCTACCAGATACAGAAAGAGAATGGGCAGCACCACACTGTGAGCGGTGACCACGCAATACCATCTCGCATCAACGGCGATCCCGGCAATGGTTGAAGAGGATTGGATAAAACTGGAAAAATCGATGGGGTGGGTACTGAAATGCAAGGAAATGGGCAACCCGGCGGCCAGGGCCAGAAAGACAGCCACGGTGACCTGAAGCATACTCTCCACCACGATCATGGCAAAAAGCCCCCAGGGGGAAAAACCCAGGGCCTTCATCACCCCGAACTCGGGGATTCGTTCAAAAACGCTCATCAACAGGGCGTTGAGGGTCAGGATGCCCACGGCGGCATAGGTGATGAGCAGCATGATCACCAGGGAGATATCGCTCATGTTTAAAAGCCGGGCGAGCACCGGCTGCAACTGCCGCCAGTTGCGCACCTCATACTCAGGCAGCAACCGAGCCAGCCGGGCAGTGGCTGTATTCAGATCTTCCGTGGCCTGTTGGCGTTTGACCACGATTGCATGCGCGCCTTGCGGAACAATCATCAGCCTGCGAAAGGCGGCATCGACCATGAAAAAACCGCTCCGGTCCACACCCTGGGCCACGGACTGTAGTATCCCCCGCACCCGAAACAGTTCGTTGGCCGTGGAGCCGTCCGCGGCCTGGGCCACCACCACCACCTCGTCGCCCAGCTTAAGACCGAGAATCCGGGCCAACTTACGGCCAACCACCACCCCGGCCCGATCCTGCTCGTCAAGCCATTGTCCCTGCCAAACATGTTGATCAAGGGCAGTAACCAGATGCTCCCTGGCCAGATCCACCCCCCGCAGCTCTACGCCGCTTGAGGCATTACCCGCCGCAGCCAGCCCGGTTGCATAAAGACGCGGGGCCGCCACAAAACCTTTTTCTCCGAGCCGGGCAAGCAGAGCCTCTTCATCGACAATAACCTTATACAACTCCGGATCGGTGCGGAAGGTGTGAACATGGACCTGAAACTCCCCAATATCCATGCCCACGGCATTTTTTTCCATGCCTGCGAGCCAGCCTTCCAAAAGGCTCGCGTAAAAGATCATGATCGCGCAGGCAAAGGCCATGGCCCCAACGGTGATCCAGGTTCTGGTCCGGGCGCGGTTGAAATTTCTCAGGGCAAAGAAAAATATCTGCACGTTTCACCTCTCCGCGAACACTGCGTTCCGATCAGCGGCGTCGTAGCTCCAAAAGGGAAAAAAGCGATTCCGGCAGGTCAAGATCAAAACGCATGGCCTCATAGACAAGCTCCGTGTGTTCGCCGGGCTTGTCCGTGGGCACGACCTTGAGCAGGGCAGGCAGGAGGCGGCCCCCCATGTT
>CAYTVV010000054.1:0-18293 GCA_964441875.1 uncultured Desulfurivibrio sp. | reverse complement strand
GGCATAACGGGTTGCGAGGGGAAATGGCCCTGGAAAAAATTTTCATTCATGGTCACGTTCTTGTACCCCCGGATGGACTCGCCAAGATGCATCTCAACAATCCGATCCACCATGAGAAAGGGATACCGGTGCGGCAAAATCTTCAGAATTTCCAGAATATCAAGCTGTTGCAGATCAGAATTCATTCCACATCTCCTCTCTTTTCACTGAACCAAAATCGCTGCCGGACCATTTTTCCCCGGCAAGCAGACCTGCCGTTTACTCATTGTTGCCAAGGCTATCATCTTCATCCGGGGTTATTGCCCGAGACAACTCGGCAACCTGCCGGCGCAGCTCCCGTAGTTCCCGCACCATTTCCGGGAGTTTCGCATAGGCGGCACTGGAGCGCAGCCAGGTTTTATGGGGGATCGCCGGAATTCCGGCCACGATGGCGCCAGGCTCCAGGTTGTTATGCACCCCCGACATGGCCGCAACCATTACCCGGTCCCCAAGATGGATATGCCCGTTAACACCGACCTGCCCACCCAAAACCACATTGTTGCCGGTGGTGGTGCTGCCTGCCATGCCCACCTGGGCAACAAGCAAGACATCCTCCCCAATCACCACATTATGACCAAGCTGGACGAGGTTATCAATCTTTGCCCCCCGTTTGATCCAGGTCTTGCCAAAGGTGGCCCGATCAACACAGGCATTGGCGCCGATCTCCACATCGTCATCGATCTGGACCATGCCGACCTGCGGCCGCTTGACATGCCGCCCGTTTCCATCGGTGGCGTAGCCAAAACCGTCACTGCCGATCACAGTACCGCTGTGGATGATGACCCTATTCCCGATCTGACAGTGGTGTCCAATCGTTACATTGGCATACAGCACCACATCGTCGCCAATGACGGCATCATCGCACACCACCACCCCTGGATGCAGCGTTACCCGCTGCCCGAGCCGGACCCGATTGCCGAGAGAAACCAGCGGACTGATGGCAACCTCGGCAGGGATATGACAATCCTGGCCGGCCACCGCCCGCGCGTCAATGCCGGTGGCGACAAACGGTTCATCAACAAAAAGGGCATGGATACGAGCCACGGCCAGATAGGGATTTTTTACCCGGATCGCCGGACTGCTGATCTCGGTGACAGCAAGCGGGACAATGATCGCCGAGGCCTTGCATTCTTCAAGCCGAGCCCCGCGTTTCAGATCAGCGACAAAGGTTATCTCGCCAGCAACAGCGCTATCAAAGTCGGCAACCCCGCCAATGAGCAATTCGGGATCGCCGACCAACTCGCCCTGGACCAAGGCGGCCAGTTCCGCAAGACTTTTTTTCTCACAAGCCATACCCTCTCCCTCTCCCTGCCTGCCGGATGCACGACAGCATCCTGAATGCATAAGAAAAAAAGTTCGCCGTTGTTCACAAATAACAGCGCCGCTTACGCTGCTACGGCTCCTAAAAAAAAAGACGGGCTGCCTCCTTGCTGCCAAGGGAAACACAACCCGTCTTGATAAAGACGTCAGCGTCAAAAATGCGCCCCCTCGGAGAAGGGGTGCTATTCTCCGTTAATCCTGGAACGCAGAAGTCCGGACGGCTTGAAGGTAACCACCTTCCTGGCGTCCAGAATCAATTCATCTCCGGTCTGGGGATTTCTCCCCCGCCGGGCATTTTTCTTTTTCACGTTGAACTTGCCAAAACCACTAATCAACAGATCCTCACCGGTGTTCAGGCATTTCTTGGCAATGCGCAGAAAAGCCTCAACGGCCTCGGCAGCCTGAGCCTTGGTGAAGTTATGATTTTGATACACCTTTTGGACAAGATCCGCTTTTGTCAGGGTCATGGAGCCCCCTCCTTTATTGACTCACAACATGTTCAACTAACTGATAATTGTCAAGAAATATATTTCAAGGCACCCTTGCCAGCATACCTGCCCGCGGCCCCAAGCTCATCTTCGATCCGCAGCAACTGGTTGTATTTGGCGACCCGGTCGGTGCGGGAAGGAGCGCCGGTCTTGATCTGGCCGGTGTTCAAGGCCACGCTGAGATCGGCGATGGTGGTGTCCTCGGTTTCGCCGGAGCGATGGGAAATGATCGAGGTATACCCAGCGCGGTGGGCCATTTCCACGGCATCAAGGGTTTCCGTCACCGTGCCGATCTGGTTGAGCTTGATCAGGATGGAGTTGGCCACATCTTCCTTGATGCCCTTGGCCAGAATCTTGGTGTTGGTGACAAAGATATCGTCCCCGACCAGCTGTACTTTGCCGCCCAGTTTCTTGGTGAGCTTGCCCCAGCCCGCCCAGTCGGCCTCGGCCAGCCCGTCTTCAATGGAGACCAGCGGATATTTTTTCACCCAACCCTCGTAAAAGGCAATCAGCTCATCCGCCGATTTATTGGCCTTCTTCTCTGCGGCCAAAACATAGCATTTTTTCTTCGGGTCATACAGCTCGCTGGCGGCAACATCCAGGGCAATAAAGATATCCTTGCCTGGTTTGTAACCGGCCTTGACAATGGCCTCCAGCAAGAATTCCATGGCCTCCTCGTTGGAACGCAGATTGGGGGCAAAGCCGCCCTCATCGCCGACCGCGGTCTGGAGCCCGGCCTTTTTCAGCACCGCCTTGAGGCTGTGGAAGGTTTCCACCCCCATGCGCAGTGCCTCGGAAAATGAGCTGGCCCCGGCAGGCATGACCATGAATTCCTGAATATCCACATTGTTGTCGGCATGCGCTCCGCCGTTTAAAACATTCATCATCGGCACAGGCAGCACCTTGCCATTCACCCCACCCAAATAAGTATAGAGCGGCAAGCCGACTTCCTCGGCGGAGGCCTTGGCCACGGCCATGGAAACCCCGAGGATGGCGTTGGCTCCAAGATTTTTCTTGTATTCTGTGCCGTCCAGCAGCAACATGGCCTGATCGACAATCACTTGCTGGGTGGAATCAAGGCCGATGATGCCCGGGCCGATCTTTTCATTCACATTGGCCACCGCCGTGAGCACCCCCTTGCCGAGATACCGCTTCTTCTTCGTGTCGCGAAGCTCCAACGCCTCGCGGGTGCCGGTGGACGCGCCGGATGGCACCAGGGCCCGCCCTATCACTCCAGAATCGAGAAACACTTCAACCTCAACGGTGGGATTGCCCCGCGAATCCAAAACCTCTCTGCCCAACACACCGATAATCTCGCCCATCTTTTCCTCCGAATCAGATTAGAAAACCAATACAGGATATAATATCGTAAGAATCAACCGCCTACTGCCCCTGCCATACTGAAAATGGGCAGATACATGGCAATAACCAGCCCCCCGATCATACCGCCAAGAAAGACCATCATCAACGGTTCAATCGCCGCGGTCAGATTCTCCACGGCCTGGTCAACCTCTTCATCATAAAAATCAGCAATCTTGGTCAACATGACATCCAGGGCGCCGGTGGCCTCACCGACATTGATCATCTGCACCACCATGCCGGGAAACACCCCTGTCTCTTCCAGGGGCTCTGCAATGGCCCGACCTTCGCTGATGCTGTCCGTCACCCTGAACACGGCCATCTCAATAACCTTGTTCCCTGCGGTTCTGGCGACAACATTAAGAGCCTCCAAAATCGGCACCCCGCTTTGCAGCATGGTGCCGAGGGTCCGGGTGAACTTAGCCACCGCCACTCTTCGCACAAGAGGGCCGACGATAGGCATATTCAGCATCATCCGGTCCATTTGGATGCGCCCCTTCTCTGTCTTGTAAATCTTTTTTACTACAAAAATAGCGGCAAAGATCGCCCCGATGATGAAAAGAAAATTCTTTTGCGCAAACTCGCTCATGTTGACAACCATCTGAGTGGGGGCAGGAAGAGCACCACCAAAATCCGCGAACATCTTCTGAAAAACCGGCACTACAAAAACAAGCATCACCGCCATGACCACAAAGGAAATACAAATACAGATAATGGGGTAGGTCATGGCGCCTTTCACCTTCTTCTTGAGCGCCATGTTTTTTTCCATGAAGGCGGCCAGCCGGTTCAAGATGGTATCGAGAATACCACCAAGCTCGCCAGCCTCCACCATGTTGCAGTACAGAGTATCAAAACAGGTGGGATGTTTTTTCATGGCATCGGCAAAGGTGGTGCCGGTCTCGACATCCGTTCTGATTGCTCGTAGCACCTTCTTAAAGGTCGGATTTTCAACCTGCTCCCCCAAAATTTCCAGACTTTGCACCAGCGGCAGGCCTGCGTCGATCATGGTGGACAACTGACGGGTAAAAATAACCACATCCTTGCCGGTTATCTTTGGCTTTAAGAACTCAATATTTTCAAACATATCCTTGGGGGCTTCTTTCAACATGGACGGCGTTATCCGCATCTTTTTCAGATGCGATTGCGCCATGGCTTCGTTGGGCATTTCTATCTTGCCCTTACGTTTTTCCCCATAGGAGTTGACACCCTTCCAGATATAAAACGGCATATCTTTTCCCCTCTCTTTCTAAAATTAAAACGACACTCATACCTTATATCTTAAGATTTTCCCAAAAACAATAGATAGATAGCGTTTATTTATGCCTAAAAATCCCGTGACTCCTACTATTTTTACCAAGAGAGGACCTCTTTAAGCCATACGACCTTCTTCTTTTTTTGTTGACACGGCAGGCGGGATAATTTAAATAAGCTGATTCTTTACTGAGATGTTGCGCCGGTTTGCGGCGACTTCCTGACTACCCAACAAACAGTTCCCAATCAAGGGATGAACACGACTCCCGACATGGGTTTCATTCGGAGGATGACAATGGCAAAAGCGGCTCCCAAGGATATCACCAGCAAATATACCACCGGCCAGTTTCAGCAGATCACCGAGAAATGTGAGGGTTGCGAGCGCACGATTGAGGTCGAGACCGTAAAATATTGCTCCACCTACACAATGCCCGAATCCAAATGGCGTCTGGGGATTTGCAATTTTGCAACCCATGTAAAGCCCGAGATCAGCGTATCCACTCTCAAGATCAACCCCTTGAAAGCATCCAAACGCGCAGCCACGCAAGGCAAGAAAAAATAATCTTTCATCTCCTTCAAAAACCAAAAAAGCCCATCCGAATCCGGATGGGCTTTTTTTTTGATCAAAACCAGGACAATTACAATATCGCCTTGGGATACAGAGCGCTCAGCAACTTTTCATCCTCCTTGATCTCCTTGAATCTCTCGTAGTCCTCCTGAAAATGAGCAGGCATCTCCGCACTCCCATTCACCCGCCCAGCAGCCTGATCCAGAAGCTCTTCCGAACAGTCGTACACCGCTTGAAAAACCTTATCGACCACCATCTCCGGCGTCTTCTCATAGGGAGGCGGCGCCTTGGTGATGGCAATGACCGCCTGCGACACCGTGGGCTCGGCAACGCACCTAAAAAGATCGGGGACATCATAGATATCGGCGGCGCCCAACATTTTCTCGATGGTACTGCCACTCAACGAATGCAACAACCCGCGAACCCGCGCCGGATTTCCTTCCCCATCCGGCGCCATGAACAGCTTGATGTATGGCATAATTTCTTCGGGGGTCAAAGCACCTTTCCGAAAGGCGGATTCAAGCCAGCGCAGCTGCATTTCCGGACTTCTGGCCACGAATGGCAGATATTTCTCATACCATTTCCGTTTTTTCACCACCATTCCCTGCTCCTGTGACCGTGCTTCCCCGTTCTTCCTCCACTCAGAAAAACCAGGCTTCTCGTTGAATTGACCATGAAAAGTCATGGCCGTATTTCCCATTCCTTACCCCCACCGGCTGCCACCGGCAAGTTATTTTGTCCTGCCCCCACATTTTGTTGCCGCGTAACTCTTTGAGTTTATGTCGCGGGCCTACAACCTTTTTTTACGAGTTCGTCACATTTTCATTTGCCCGCAGCACAAACCGTTCTTACTCTTCTTCTATAATTAAGGAGGGCCAGGACAAGTGAAAAACATCGCCATTACAGAACACCTTATTGCGGAAAAACCATTCTATCTGGAACAAGCGGAAGAACTGCTCATCGCCAAAACCGCGTACCACAACCACCTGCCGATACTGTTAAAAGGCCCAACCGGCTGCGGCAAAACCCGATTCATGCAACGGCTGGCATGGGAACTCGCCCGCCCGCTCATCACCGTCTCCTGCCATGACGATCTTTCCACCAGCGACCTTATCGGGCGTTTTCTCATCAAGGGCGGAGAAGCGGTCTGGTTGGATGGCCCCCTCACCACGGCGGTTCGGACTGGAGCCATTTGTTATCTTGACGAAATCGTGGAGGCCAGGAAGGACACGACCGTGGTCATCCATCCCCTTGCCGATGACCGCCGGGAATTACCCATTGAGAAACTGGGCGAAACCCTGACCGCCCCGCCCGAATTCATGCTGGCCGTTTCCTACAATCCGGGCTACCAGAGTGTGCTCAAGGATCTCAAACAATCCACCCGCCAGCGTTTCGTTTCCTTTGAATTCAATTACCCCCCGGCCGAACTGGAGACCAGCATTGTCCGGGAAGAATCCGGCATCGCGCAAGCGATTGCGGAAAAACTTGTCCGGCTGGCAGCCATGACCCGGAGCTTGAAAGACTCGGGACTACAGGAGGGAGCAAGTACTCGGCTCCTGATCCATGCCGGCAAACTCATCCGAAGCGGGATCACCCCGCGCACTGCCTGCAAGGCCACGATCACGGAGACCCTGACCGACGATCACGAAATGCTGGCAGCCCTGGAAGAAATGACCAGCTCTCTTTTCTAAAGCGCAGGTGATTACTCTGGACGCACACGAACTCAAAATCAGGTTTGCCCAGGCTGTCCTGCCGGACATCCTGAACGACTGGGAAATCGAAGAGATAACCGAGCCTCTGCTGGGCTTGCCCGATACTGCGCTGAACGAAATATTCCGTCAGATTACGGCAATCTGGCCGGTGAGCCATGCCCTGTGCAATAATTTTCTTCATGCGGTTACAAACGGCCTGACCTGCCTTGATCACTCCCAGCTTGCCGACTGGGTCAAGGCCATTCTCGCCGCCTATGAATCAGGGGGACTGCACCAGGCTCGGCAACTCCTGGAACAGGTGGAAGAAACGTTTCTCTGCACGATCCGGGGCGAGACAGGAATCAGTTTCGCCGAGGTCATCGGCAGACTGCAACCCTATGCCACCGGACTTGCCGGACACCCTCTGGAGCTGGCTGTAGGCCCGGATACCTACACGGACACCGCGACGGTCTATCTCCCCCCCAGGATCGCCATCATGCCGAAACGGGCAGACAACTTCCTGCTCTACAAACTCATCATCTCCTTTCAGTGGGCTTTTACCGCCATTGGCACGTTCTCGCTCCATCTCCCAGAGAACGCCCCGGCGATTATCGCCGTGACACAACGGCACCACACCGCCTTGCCCTCTGAATTCGCAGGTCTCAACGATTTCTTCAACCTATTCCCGGATCCCTCCCTTGCAGCCCATCTTTTCCACCTTGGCGAAACAGCCAGAGCCACCTTCTTTCTCCAGGAGAGGCTCCCAGGCCTCATGCGAGAAAGCGCCCCGATCTTCCAGGCCCTTGCCCAAACAATCCCCCTGAGCGCAAAAGGCGCCACCGAAGACCTGCAAAGAACCATTCTCCTCCAGGCCGGGCAGGACACCCGCGATAAACCGCTCACGACCGCCCCCACAAATGAGCACTTTAACGCCTTATTTCAACACGATAAAACCAGCCACGACTCCGCCTGTTTTGCGGCGGAGGCCTATGACTGGTTCCTGGGCCAGACCAGACAACCTTGCCCACCCATGATCTTCCAGGGAGTGTTGCGCCCGGCGGAGGTTCTGGCGGTGCAGCGGAAAAAAAGAGCGGCGACCAAGGAGCGATTCATCAAGGCGCTCGCCACCATCATCAACACGCATACCAACCGAGATGCCCCACTCGAAAAAGAGGGGGCCGAAGCCATGGGCACGACCCTTCCTGACCTTGAAGGCCAGACCGCCGCGATTATCCCGCCCGACGGGGCCGGGAAAGACCATCTGGATGCTGAAACACAACAAGAGAAAACCCTTGAATTTATCACCATCAACGACAGCCAGGTCGATTTTTCGGACGAACTCAAAAAACTAGCCAGGGAAATCGTCGATGATCTCGGCCGAATCCCGACCCAGTATATCTCAAGCGCCAGACAGTCGGCGGGCAAGGCCCTGGCGCAGGGAGGCGCTCCACCCCCTCAGGAGGGCGAACCCCTTGCCGGAGCAGACCTCTCCATCTATGACGAATGGGACTATCGACGTTCAGGCTTCCGCAAAAACTGGTGTTCTCTTACCACCAAGAAAATTATCCCGGTCTCCGGCGCCTTTATCGGCAACACCTTGGAAAAATACAGAGGCCACCTGACCCGGCTCAAACGGCAGTTCGAAATGATGCGCAATCAGGAACGCTTTATCCGGCGGCAAAAAGACGGGGACGAAATCGATCTTGACGCCCTCATCGAAACCCTTGCCGATATCAAGGCCGGACTTTCCCCCTCGGAGGAACTCTTTATCCGACTGGCCCGAGACAAACGCAACATCAGCACCCTCTTTCTTATCGACATGTCCTCCTCGACCGAGGGCTGGGTCAACACGGCCATCAAGGAATCCTTGCTCCTCATGTGTGAAGCCCTTGAGGTTCTGGGCGACACCTACGGCATCTATGGATTTTCCGGCATGCGCCGCACACGCTCCGAGCTGTTTCACATCAAGGGCCTTGCCGAACCTTACAGCGCCGAGGTGAAGGGCCGTATTGCCGCCATCGCCCCCCAGGAATACACGCGGATGGGGCCGCCCATCCGGCTTTTGACCAAAATCCTTGCCGAAAGCGACGCCAGGATCAGGCTGCTCATCACCCTTTCCGATGGCAAGCCCGAGGATTATGACGACTACAAGGGTGATTACGCCATTGAGGATACCCGCCACGCCTTGATCGAGGCCAAGGCCCAGGGGGTGCATCCGTTTTGCATCACCATTGACAAGCAGGCCCACGCCTACCTCCCCCACATGTACGGGGAGGTGAATTATATCTGCATCGACGAGGTAAACAAACTTCCCAATCGCATTCCCGAGATCTACCGGGGACTCACCTCCTGACCCCTACAAAAAAAATCCGGCGCGGAAATATCCGGCCGGATTTTTTATCTTCCTGACTCTAGAAACTGTGGTTATGAAAACAACTGCACGAAGCTAAGACAGCCGCCCCCGGTTTTTTTAGGGCTATCCCCGGTCTGACTCGCGCAGCCCCCGGCTCCCGTCAATACTGCCACACAGACCAGCACGCCGGCGATTTTCACCCCGCGCAACCATAGATTTCTCACCTTTTGCATGACTCTCTTCCTCTCAAGTAAAAGTACCGTCCTTCCCTATTGCCTTGTGCAAACAGCCGCCACACGCGCGGCCTCTCAAGGTAACGCAGACCCAAGGCAGATTCAAATCGAAAAAAAAAGCGATTGCCGCCTCGGACAATCGCTTTTTCCTATCTACAATCATGGAATTTAACGGCGATCCCCAAGGAACCGGAGCAGCATGAGAAACAGATTAACAAAATCGAGATACAGGGCCAAAGCCCCCATGATCGCGCCCTTCTGAATCGCAGCCTCACCGTTTCCCATGATCCCGCCTGAGCCGATCCGGGTGATCTTCTGTACGTCATAGGCGGTAAGCCCGGTAAAGACAATCACGCCGATGGCGGAAACCACCCAGGAAACCATGGAGCTGCCCAAGAAGATATTCACCACCGAGGCGATGATCATGCCCACCAGGCCCATGAACAAAAAGGAGCCCATGCTGGTGAGATCTTTTTTGGTCACCGTGCCGTAAATCGCCATGGTCACAAACATCCCGCCCGCGACAAAAAAGGTGGTGGCGACGGAGGCGCCGGTATAGAGCAGGAGGATCGCGGAAATGGTCGCCCCGTTCAAAACGGAATATGCCAGGAAAAGATTGGTCGCCATGCGGGCGGACATCTGCTCGATCCTGGCGGAGAGATAGATCACCATGCCCAGCTCGCCGAAAATCAGGCCATAAAACAGAATTTTGTTGCCGAAGATGGCCTGCTGCAAGGCCGGAGAGCTGGCAACCAGCAAGGCGGTGAGCCCGGTAAGACCAAGGCCGATGGCCATCCAGTTGAAGACCTTGGCCAGGAAAAGGGTTGCCGCCTGGGAGCGGGACTGGTCGATAACCATTGTTCTGCCATTGTCACTGCTGTACATAATTTCTCCTTGCATTTAAAAATTTAAAATTGCGAGACAGATGCCTTACAAAAATAATCATTCCGCAAAAAAACGCCACTATTCCTCGCTGATCATTTTCGCCACAACCTGGGTTGGTTGATATTCTTCCATGGCTATCTTGAATGCGGCAGTGATGGGCACGGCCAGCAGCATGCCGACCCCGCCCCACATCCAGCCCCAAAAAACAAGGGAGAACAACACCACCAGGGGACTAAGATCAAGACCGCGCCCCATGATCTTTGGTTCCAAATAATTTCCCACCACAAGATGAATGGAGACAAGCACTCCGGAGACGACCAGCGCCAGGCCAAACGAGCCGAACTGAAAAAGGGCCACGATCACGGGAGGGATCGTGGCAATAAGGGCGCCGATATTCGGAATGAAATTGAGCAGAAAAGTGAGTAATCCCCACAACAGGGGGAACGGAACCCCAAACAACCAGAGAGCGATGGCGGTCAACACCCCGACCAACAGGCTGATCAAGGTTTTAAGCCCCAGATACTCCTCAACCGCCAAGCTGATCCGTCCACCGATCTTGATAATTTTTTCCGCCCGACGCTTGCCAAAGGCATTGTGCAGCCTGCCTTGCAGCCCCTCACGCTCGGCCAGCATGAAGATCAAAAACAACACAACCCAGACGGTGCTTCCTAGAAAATGAAAAAAAGAGCCGCCTGCCGCCTGGAGAAACGGACCCAACGGCTCCAGATTTTTGCTGTCCATCCGTCCGAAAAAGGCGGACATCATTTCCTTGCCCTGCTCCAGCGACATACCGAAATACTGCAAGACACGCGCGGCATGCCCGGAGAGCTGCTCCTCAATAACCGGCATCTGGGCGACACACTCCAAGACATTGGCCTGCACAAGCCAACCGATCAAATACATGCTGCCCAGAACAACCGAGACCACCAGAAAAATTCGAAGCCAGCCAGGAACCCCGAACCGCCGGAGAAACTCCAGGGGCATCCCCAAAGCGAAGAAAATAAGCAGGGACACACTCAGGGGAATAAAAAGAAAAGAAAGCGTTTTGACGATAAGCGTGACAAGCACGACGATCACCAGCCAGGCCGCCACCTCCTGAATCCCAACCTTCTCCACAGTTGTATCTTGCTCCATCCACGCGCTCCCCATTGTTGAATATCGATCAGAAACTCAATATCTCTCCCGGTTCCGGCAGAAAGACCCCCGGCAAGCCGCTTTCCTGCAAGAGCCGCCGGATCTCCACTTCTTCCCGCGTCCGCTCATAATGCGCGACATGCACTATTGCCAGCTTTTCCCAGCCAACCTGCCGCGCCAAGGCGAGGCACTCGGCCAGACTCCCGTGGTTGGCGGTCCGGCCGACAACCCGATAGGCCTCATGCACCACAAGCGTACACCCCTTTGCCAGACTAGCTGATGCCTGGGTAGACCGCCCATCCCCACTGTAGAATAGCGATTTTCCGCCAGCACTCAGTTTAAGGGCCAGACAAGGCTGCGAATGCTCCATTGCCGCCACCTGCCAGAAGAACCCGGCTGCCTGCAAAGAGCCGCCATCCTCAAGCTCACGATACTGCAAAGCATACCGTAGTTTCCCCAGAAAAGCAGGATAGGCCAGATCCAGGACTTTTCCCACCTTCTCCTCCAAGCCGGGCGGCCCGACCAACAACAGCGGTTTGATCCGCCCCATCTCCCAAAACCGCAGGAGCAGCAGGGGAATCCCAAAAAAATGATCCCCATGAAAATGCGAGATCCAGAGAGCGTCAAGCTGATTCGGATCGGAACAATCAGCAAAATATCGATGGGGGGTAGTAAATCCGCAGTCAAGTAGGATATAATGCTTCTTGCTCCCGCTTAAAACCAGAAGCGAGGTATTGAACCGCTCCGGGTCGCAGGCTTCGCCAACCCCCAAAAAATGAACTTGCATGCGCGGCGACCTTATTACCCCTTATCATTGACTTGACCGGCATCATACCATGAATACCCTGATTGTTGCATGTTCAAGCTGTAAGGCCAAGAATAAAATGCCCGCCAGCAAACAACACCGTGGCCCGCGCTGCGGCAAATGCCAGGCCCCTCTGCCCATGAGCGGTTACGCCACGCCGGTGGAACTTACCGACCAAGACGCCGCGCAGCTGATCCGCGAGGCCGACCTGCCGCTGCTGCTCGACTTCTATTCGCCAAGCTGCGGCCCCTGTCGGACGCTGGCTCCGGTTATAGATCGGCTGGCGCGACAATTTTTCGGCCGAGCAATCATCGCCAAGATCGACACCAGCACAAACCATCTCAGCGCCGGACATTACGGAATCAGGGGCGTCCCAACCCTTATTTTCTTTAAGAACGGCCAGGTTGTCGATCAGGTTGTCGGGGCATTGCCCGAAGACGCCCTTATCGCCAAGCTCAACAGTTTCACCCGGACTTAGGATCGCCGCCTTGCCAATGAGCACCCCGCAAAAAAATCATGAACGCTTATGGGACGCATACCAGTCCTTGCCGCGCAAATCCCGCTTCGCCCTGCAAGCCTGCGCCCTGATTGGCGAACCGGTCCGGGAAGCCGCCCTGATTTCCTGTCTGTTTCCCCCGGCAGCCACCCAGGCCTGGCCCACGGCCAGGGAAGAGAATCTCCTTGTCGCCCTGACCGAACTTACCGAAAAAAATCTTCTGCACAATGGCTGCGCCTGCCGCGAGGAAATTCTTGAAATCGTGGCCCACGATGCCCGGAGGCAACCGTATTTCCCCGCCCTGGCCGCCGCCATCAAGCAGGCCTGGCCAAACGCTGCACCGGAAGAAAATCCCGAGCCGGATTCCCTGTGGCGCCGCTCCCTGCGAGACCTTCGTCTGAGCCTCCTGGCTGCTGACGAAACCGGATACAATCACAATCTCCTCCGCCTCCTTGAACTCCAGGAGGAGTTTCCCGACCGTTTCCCGGAAAACCCTTTGCTCACGCTCTGCAACAAGCCTTTTGACCCGCCATGGTTTGCCGGGCTGCCCCTGCATGTCCAGCTCTACGCCCTGCACCAGATATTTTTGGGTGGCCTCCTCCTTCTTACGGAAATCACCCTGCCTCTGGAATACCTGCAAGGCAAGCGCTTCCTTAAAAATTTGCCCGCGAAAAACCGTGAGCCCTTCTCCTATCTGCTCACCTCCCATCTGCTCATCCGGGGACAAACCGAGGCAGCCGCAGCCTGGCTTAGCGGCAGCCAACAACAGGGGGCGCCGCTGGGAGTGCTGGGCTGGCAGCGGTTTCTTGCCGGGGAAACAACGGCAGCCATTCTCTGCTACGAACAAGATCTCGCCAAGATCAAAAAGGCCAACCAAAACGAACAGGCTTATTTCACCGGGATCGAAGGTCTGTTTTTCCTGATGGCTCTGCTCAAAAACGGGGATTACACCACCCACCAACAGGTCAGGGACATTGTCCAAAATATCGAGGAGATCCAACCCCACAACCTCTTTCTTCCGGCCTACACCCTGCTCCTTGCCCTGGTGGAAGCAAGGGAAAACCGGCTTGACCTGGCCCGCGACCGGCTCACGGCGGTCAGCCTCCTGCCCCGGCCGCACAGCATAACCACGCTTTTCCTGGCCCTGGTCACCTACTGGATCGAAGGAAGGCCCAGCCCCATCTGCCTGCCGTATCTGAAGGCCTTCCAGAAAAAAGCCGTGGCCCACGGCTACCTGTGGCTTGCCCGCGAATACGCCTCCCTGCTGCACCTGGCTGGAGAAAAATCAGCTGCTGCAACCATCACGGACGAGCTGCGCGAGGCCTGCTCCCTGGTAACCACAATTACCCCGGAAGAACAATGGCAACGCGCGCTGCGGGCCCTCAGTTTCAGCTCGGCTCCGGCTCTGAGCCCGGCCAAGCCGGAAACCTCCTCACGACTGGCCTGGATGATCGATTACCACAGCCAAGATGGCCTCATCTCCCTGACGCCAAAGATTCAAAACCTCACCGCCCGCGGCCAATGGACCAAGGGCAGATCCGTGGCCTTACGAAAACTGTTTCGCAAAAACAAACCCTCTTTTTTAAGCCCCCAGGATCTCCTGGCCTGTGAAACCATCGCGGAAAAAAAAGACAGCCGGGGCGCCTATTTCCGCTTTACCATGCCCAATGCCTTACTGGTGCTCATCGGGCACCCCTATGTCTTTCTTGCCGATTCGCCGAAAACCCCGGTTGAGATCCTGCAAGGCGAACCGGAGTTACGGGTTGACCAGCAAGGGGACTCGTTGCTGATTCAATTTTCTCCATGGCCCGACAGCACGGAGGCAATAGCCGTTCGGGAAACCCCGGCCCGTTTCAGAATTTTCCCCATCACCGGGGACCACCGACGGGTGGCCCAAGTTATCGGCCCCGATGGCTTAAACGTCCCCCTTGACGGCAAGGACGAACTTTTTGCCACCCTGGGCAACATCTCCTCCTTCATGACCGTGCACTCAACCATCGAAGGAAGGTCCGTGGGCATTGCCGAGGCGCCAACGGACTCGCGCATCCACATGCAACTCCTGCCTTACGGGGCAGGGTTCAGGCTGGCCATGCTCGTCCGACCGCTTCAGCCCGACGGACCCTACCAGAGGCCGGGGGAAGGCCCCAAAACCATCATCGCCCACAGCGGCGGCACCCGCACCCAGACAAAGCGCGACCTGGAGCTGGAAGAAAAAAACGCCCGGTTTGTCGAAGAATCCTGTCCCATGCTGACCAAGGGTACCGACCTGGAACGGGAATGGCTGTTGCAGGACCCGGAGGAATGCCTGCAACTCCTCCTTGAGCTGCAAGGCCTGCCGGATGACGTCATCATTGAATGGCCCGAGGGAGAGCGGCTTACGGTAAGCCCGCCCGCCGAACTCAACCAGTTCCTGCTCACGGTCAAGGAACGCAATAACTGGTTTGAGATGAGCGGCACCTTGAAGCTCAACGACTCCCTGGTCCTCGACATGCGCACCCTGCTTGAGCTGGCCCAGACCAACAGCAGCCGCTTCATCCCCTTGGGGCATGGCCATTTCCTCGCCCTGTCCAGGGAACTGCGCAAACGGTTGGACGAGATCGCCGCCTTTGCCGAACTCAGAAAAACCACGATCCGCCTCCACCCTCTTGCCGCCCTGGCCCTGGAGGATTTCACCAACGGAGTGGGGGATCTGCATACGGACGAGCGGTGGCAGGAGCAGCAAAAACGACTTAAAGAAGCCCAGGAATACGAGCCAAAACTGCCGTCCACCTTCAAGGCCGTGCTCCGGGATTATCAGCTTACCGGCTTCAACTGGCTGGCCCGCCTGGCAAACTGGGGGGTGGGGGCCTGCCTGGCGGACGACATGGGGTTGGGCAAGACCATCCAGGCCCTGGCCCTGGCCCTTGACCGCGCCAACCAGGGGCCGACCCTGGTGGTGGCTCCGACTTCGGTCTGCCCCAACTGGGAGGAGGAGGCCAACCGCTTTGCCCCGACCTTCCGGGTTGTTCTTTTCGGCGGCCGCCAGCGGAAAAAAATGCTCGCCGACCTTGGCCCCTTTGATCTGCTCATCTGTAGCTACGGCCTTCTCCAGCAGGAGTCAACGCTCCTTGCCACCCGCAACTGGGAGACCATCATCCTGGACGAGGCCCAGGCCATCAAAAACTTCATCACCAAACGCTCGCGGGCAGCCATGCTGTTACAGGGGAAGTTCAAGATGGTCACCACCGGCACCCCCATTGAAAACCACCTCACCGAGCTCTGGAATCTGTTTCAGTTCATCAATCCAGGGCTCCTCGGCTCCTTGAACCAGTTCAACCAGCGGTTTGCCATCCCCATCGAGCGCGGCAACGACCCCGAAGCTCGAAAAAAACTCAAAAAACTGATCAACCCCTTCATTTTGCGCCGCCTCAAATCACAGGTTCTGGAAGAGTTGCCCGAGCGCACCGAGATCCTGCTTCAGGTGGAGATGGAAGAAAAGGAAGCCGCCCTCTATGCGGCCCTCCGACAACGGGCCCTGGAAAATCTGCGCCAAACCGGCGGCCAACCGGGGAAACGCTCGCTCCAGATTCTGGCCGAAATCATGAAACTGCGCAGGGCTTGCTGCAACCCACGCCTGGTCCTGCCGGAGACGGACATTCCCAGCGCCAAGCTCGCCCTGTTCGCCAAACTTGTCGACGAATTGCGGGAAAACGGGCACAAAGCCCTGGTGTTCAGCCAGTTTGTCGATCACTTAAGCCTGGTCCGCGAGCATCTCGACCGGGAGGGCATTGCCTATAGATACCTGGACGGCAGCACCCCGTCCAAGGAACGCCAGCGCCAAGTCCAAGAATTCCAGGCGGGCCATGGCGACCTGTTCCTCATCAGCCTCAAGGCCGGAGGGGTTGGCCTCAACCTCACCGCCGCGGACTATGTAATCCACATGGACCCCTGGTGGAATCCCGCCGTGGAAGACCAGGCCTCGGATCGGGCTCACCGCATCGGCCAGCAGCGGCCGGTAACCATTTACCGTCTGGTGACAAAGAACACCATCGAGGAAAAAATTGTCCATCTTCACCATGAGAAACGGGCCCTGGCAGACAGCCTGCTGGAAGGCACCGATGTCAGCCACGCCATGAATCCCGCCGATCTCTTACGCCTGTTAAAGGAAGCCTAAGCTGGTCTTTCCCATGCCGCCACCCACCCTCCAGGATGCCCTGCTCCACTGGTTTGCCCAAAATAGCCGCGATCTCCCCTGGCGCCGCACCTATCTCCCCTACCACATCTGGGTTTCAGAGATCATGTTGCAGCAAACCCAGATGGATCGGGTGGTTGTCTACTTCAACCGCTGGCTCGACCGTTTTCCAGACATTGCCAGCCTGGCGACGGCACGGGAGCAGGAGGTTCTGCTTCTGTGGGAAGGCCTGGGCTATTACTCCCGGGCCAGAAACCTCCTCAAAACAGCCGAGCTGCTCTGCCGCAGGCATGGCGGCGCCCTGCCGGAAGACCATGCCGCTCTGCTTCAACTACCGGGCATCGGCCGCTACACCGCCGGGGCGATCATGAGTCTGGCCTTCAACCAGAGCCATCCCATCGTGGACGCCAATGTGGAGCGCCTGTTCGCACGACTTTTCAACCTGGCCGACCCGGTCAAGGAAAAGCGCACCCACGCCTTGATCTGGCAAAAGGCGGACGAGCTTATTCCCCTGGGCAAGGCGCGGTTTTTCAACCAGGCACTCATGGAACTGGGCGCCCTGATCTGCCTGCCCCGTTCTCCTCGCTGCGAGGCTTGCCCTGCCCGCAGCCATTGCCAGGCCTTTGCCCAAGGGGTGGTGGGCGAGAGACCGGTGGCGGGCAAGACACGGGAGATCATCCCCATCACCATGGTAAGCGGAGTACTCCGACACCAGGGGAAAATCTACATCCAGAAACGTCTGGCCGATGATGTCTGGCCCAACCTCTGGGAATTTCCCGGCGGACGGATCGAAGAAGGCGAGGCGCCGGAACAGGCGCTCGTCCGGGAATATCGGGAAGAAACGGGCTTTGCCATCCACGATTTGAAAAAGATCACCACCATCAAGCACAGTTTCACCAGATACCGGGTCACGCTGCACTGCTATCACTGCCGCTTACAGGGCAGTGCGACAGAGCCGGTCCTCCACGCCGCCCAAGAATACCGTTGGGCAGACCCGGATGAACTGGGAAATTTCGCCTTTCCCGCCCCCCACCGCCGCTTGATCCATCGCTTGGCTAGAGAATTATAAAAACGGCGATGGCTGTACTTTCCGCCCTTTCTTGTTTACTATTAAAACAGAAAGTAAACCCAAACAGAACGCAGGGCTTGAGTCTTTCAATAAACAGGGGGGAAACCATGCGCCAACAGATGATCCGCGCGCTGATCTATCTGTGCATTGTGCTGCTCATGGCCAATATCAGTCCGGTCATCGATTATTTCCTGCATCCGGACATTCCCTACCTTGACCCGGAACATCTGCTGGTTGGCGGCATAACCGCAGGCATCACCGCGCTCCTGCTCAACTTACTCGTATCCCATGCCAACCGCATGACCTCGGTGGCCCATGAGTTAAGCCTTCTAAACAAAATACTCCGCGAACAGACCAGCCGCGACAGCCTGACCGGCCTTTACAATCACCGGTACTTTCAGGAAATGCTCCGCCATGAATTTCTCCTGGCC
>CAYTVV010000053.1:0-18456 GCA_964441875.1 uncultured Desulfurivibrio sp. | reverse complement strand
CCCCCGCCCCCTCCCGTCGAGGGAGGGGGAGCTTTATGATTGCCGCCTCGCAACAGTGCCACCCGACCGGATCGTATGTGGCTATTTTTTTTTCCATCCACTATGTGCTCAAGGCGGAGCAGTTGCTGAAAGCTGGCGGCATCGTTCTGGATGTGGTGCCGGTGCCCCGTGAAATCAGCGGGGATTGCGGCATGGCCATAACTTTTGACCCGGAAAAATTGGCCGAGGTGCAGAGTATTCTTGGTGCAGCCGGGATCGCTATTGCCCGGATTTTTTGTAAGGAAGCGGAAGGGGTTTATCGCGAGATACCTTGGAAAACGGATTCGTAAGAACTCGGAAGATGTTTTAAACCGGTGCTTCGACAGGCTCAGCACGAACGGATGTTGTCTTAACATATCGATATTCCGTTCGTGCTGAGCCTGTCGAAGCATTGTTGTTTCATTACCTAAATGGAAGGAACAATGACCAAACTGAAACTGACCAGCACCGTCAAAGCCGCTGGTTGAGCCGCCAAATTGAGTCCGGGGGACCTGGACCAATTATTGTGCGGCCTTGACCTGCCCACCGATGCGAATCTGATCGCGGGCGCGGCAACGGGCGAGGATGCCGGGGTGTACCGTCTTAACGACGATACCGCCCTCATCCAGACGGTGGATTTTTTCACCCCCATTGTCGACGATCCCTACCAGTTCGGCCAGGTGGCTGCGGCCAATGCGCTTTCCGACGTCTACGCCATGGGCGGCAAACCGCTTCTGGCTATGAACCTGGTGGCTTTTCCCATCAAGGAGTTGGGCCGGTCCGTCCTGCAAGAGATTCTGCGCGGCGGACTCGACAAAATCAAGGAGGCTGGGGCCTTGCTGGTGGGCGGCCATTCCATCGAAGACCCTGAGCTGAAATATGGCCTCTCCGTTACCGGGGTGGTCCATCCCAACCGGGTGATCCTCAACTCCGGGGCGCAGGTGGGCGATCTGCTGCTGCTCACCAAGCCCCTGGGCACCGGGATTCTTTCCACCGCCCTCAAGGGCGGCGTGGCCGCAAGGGGCACCGAGGCCATGATCACCATGGTCATGGCCACCCTGAACCGGGAGGCGGCCCAGCTCATGCAGACCGTGGGGGCGCACGCCTGCACCGATGTCACCGGCTTCGGCCTGGTGGGGCATCTCTACGAAATGGCCCTGGCCTCGGGCGTGGCCATCCGCATCGACTCGCGCTCCGTGCCGATTCTGCCCGAGACCCTGCACCACGCCTCCATGGGCATCATCCCGGAAGGCGCCTACAAAAACAAGGCCTTCTACGCCCCGCATCTGAAAAGTAGCCTGGAAGAGCTGGACCCCATGGAGATGGTTCTTCTCGATCCACAAACCTCCGGCGGCCTGCTCATTGCCGCCTCCGCCGAGGGGATAAACTCCGTTGCCGAGCGGCTGGGCAAACGGGATTATCCCCTGGATTTCGGCATCATCGGCGAGGTGGTGGCAGGCAAACCAGGAACCATTGAAATCGTCTGAGAGACGGGGGTATAGCATCAGTTATGCTCAAATTTTTTCTGGATCATAGCCATAAAGAAAAAGACGGCTGCGGGCCGGTGACGGACAAACTGATCAGGCTGGTGCTTGATTCCGGTTATTCCAGCAGCACAGCCGCCTATGTTCTGGCCTGGGCGCTTTTTCTCATGGTGCAAAAGGTTGTCCCGTCGGATCTGCGGATCGCCTGGCTGCTCGGCACGACGGTCATTTTTTTTCTCAGGCTTGCCGCCATCCGATGTTACCGGAAAGAAGCCAGGGATTATGACCTGACCTCCTCATTCTGTGTGAACGCCTATGTTGGCCTGGTTTTTCTCACCGGAGTTTTCTGGGGGCTGGCGGTATTTTTCTTTTTTCCTCCCGGAGCTACGCTGGAGCAGCTGGGCATTGTTTTTATTGGGGCCGGTGTCACCGCCGGGGCCATCCCAATCCTGTCTCCTCTGCGGAAGCTCTACTACTGGTACCTCTGCCTGCCGCTCCTCCCCTTGGCTTATCGGCTTTTCGAGCAGGGCGGCTACATGTTCCTGGTCATGGGGGTCATCGTCCTTTTTTACCTCCTGGTGCTGGTTAATTCCGCCACCGAGATGCAGAAAGCCCTGGTTTCGGCGCTGGAGACGCGCTTTGCCAACGAGGCTTTGGTGGCGAATCTCAGGCAGGCCAGCGAGGAAAGCGAAGCCCTCAATCTGGAACTCATTGCCGAGAACGAACGGCGCAAGGCCACGGAAGGCGAACTGGTTCTGGCTCGTGACGCCGCCGAGGCAGCCAGCCGGGCTAAGGATGAGTTTCTTGCCAACATGAGCCACGAGATCCGAACGCCCTGAACGGCATTCTCGGCATGTTGCAGCTTTTGCAGGACACGAACATGGATGGAGTCCAGAGCGACTATGTGAAAACCGCCTATTCCTCGGCCGAGGCGTTGCTGGGTATCCTGAACGACATCCTCGATTTTTCCAAGATCGCTGCCCACAAGCTGCTGCTTGAGGATATTCCCTTCAGCCTGCGGACACTGGTGGAAGACCTGGTGGCCTTGCTCAATGGTCAGGCCCAGGCTAAAAATGTCGTTTTGGTTGCGGAGATCGATCCCCAGTTGCCTGAGGTGCTTCTCGGTGACCCGACCCGGATGCGGCAGGTGCTGACCAATTTCATGACCAACGCCATCAAGTTCACCCTTCAGGGCGAGGTGCGGGTTCGGGTGCAGTGCTTGTCCGCCTTTGCTTCCCGGGTGATGTTGCGGCTTGAAGTCCGCGATACCGGCATCGGCATCTCAGAGGAAAAACAGAAAGACCTGTTTCAGAGCTTTACCCAGGCCGACGGCTCCACCACCCGGAAGTATGGCGGCACCGGCCTGGGCCTGGCCATTGTCCGGCAGCTTGTGTTGATGATGGGCGGCAAGATCGGGGTGGAGAGCGAGTCGGGCCAGGGCTCTGTCTTCTGGTGCGAGCTGGATTTTCCCGTGGCGGCGGCGGGAACACAGACCGAGGCGCAGAAAGAGAACCAGCCCCAGGCAGAAGGCCCCTTGCAGGGCCGGATTCTGCTGGTGGAAGACAACAAGGTCAATCAGATGGTGGCGAATAAGATGCTCACCGCCATGGGGCTCACCGTCGATCTTGCCGAGAACGGGGAAAAGGCGCTGGCTGCCCTGGCCCAGACGCGCTACGATCTGGTGCTCATGGATTGCCAGATGCCGGTGCTGGATGGCTACGAAGCAACGCGCGCCTTCCGCAGCCGGGAGCCCCAAGGAGACAAGCGGCTGCCGATTATCGCCATGACCGCCAACGCCATGGCCGGAGACCGGCAGAAATGCCTGGAAGCGGGCATGGATGACTATCTGGCCAAGCCGGTGAAGAAAGACCTGTTGCGCACCCTCCTAGGGCAATGGCTGTCCGCATCTTCATAATTTCTTTAAGGTGAACCCCCGGCTTTGCGGGGGGACTCTTAAAGGGTTGACCTTTACTGCAATCGTGTTCAGGCTGTTTCTGTGAATGTAGCGCCTTTATTCCCCCCTTTGTTAAAGGGGGAGGCAAATAGTGTTATTGCCCTGGGCGGCTCACGCCCCCTTCCCTGTCAAAAAACAGGACTATCCCATGACATCTCGGCATCATCGGCGAGGCAGCGGCGAGTAGACCCGGAACCATTGAAATCGTCTGATGGACAGGGTATAGCATCAGTTATGCTCAAATTTTTTCTGGATCACAGCGGTAAGGAAAAAGACAGCCGCAGGCTGGTGACAAACGAACTGATCAGGCTGGTGCTTGATTTCGGATACTCCAGCAATATTACGGCATTTATCCTGAGTGTTGCCTTGTGCATGATGGTGCGGTCGGTGGTTGCCGCTTCTGTTTGGCAAGGCTGGCTGGCAGGCATGACCGTGCTTTTTCTCGCCAAGCTGGGTGTCATCTTCTGTTTCCATAGGCAGGAAAAGAACAGCGACCCCATGACGCAGCGCTGTGTGCATGCCTACCTCTATATGGTATTTTTCACCGGCATCATGTGGGGAATGGCGGTGATTTTCTTTTTCACCTCGACGACCATCATGGAGCAGATGGCGTTATTTTTCATTATTGCCGGGCTCACCGCCGGGGCCATCCCCATTCTCTCTCCCTTGCGCAATCTGTATTTTTCCTATATGGGCTGGCCCCTGCTGCCCTTTATCTATCTGCTCCTGCAACACGGCGGCCAGTATTATAACCTTATGGCCAGCATCACCATTTTGTACACCCTGATGCTGATCAATTCGGCAACCCGCATGCAGGACGCCCTTGTTGCCAATCTGGAGATGCGGTTTGCCAAGGATGTCCTGGTGGGGGATCTCCGCCACGCCAACGAAGAAGCCGAGGCAGCCAGCCGGGCCAAGGACGAGTTTCTCGCCAACATGAGCCATGAGATCCGCACGCCCATGAATGGCATCCTCGGCACCCTGCAACTTTTGCAGGATACCAAGATGGATGGAACCCAGTTTGACTATGTGAAAACCGCCTATTCCTCGGCCGAGGCGTTGCTGGGTATCTTGAACGACATCCTCGATTTTTTCAAGATCGCGGCCGGAAAACTGGTTTTGGAGGATATTCCTTTCAGTCTGCGCACACTGGTGGGAGACCTGATCACCCTGCTCAACGGCCAGGCCCAGATCAAAAATGTCGCCCTGGTTGCCGAGATCGATCCACAGCTGCCCGAGGTGCTTCTCGGCGACCCGACCCGGATGCGGCAGGTGTTGCTTAATTTCATGACCAACGCCATCAAGTTCACCGAGCAGGGCGAGGTCCGGGTCCGAGTGCAGTGCCTGTCCGCCGTTGCTTCCCGGGTGATGGCGCGGTTTGAGGTGTGTGATACCGGCATCGGCATCGCGGTAGAAAAGCAAAAAGATCTGTTCCAGACCTTCACCCAGGCCGACGGCTCCACTACCCGAAAGTATGGCGGCACCGGCCTGGGCCTGGCCATTGTCCGGCAGCTTGTCCTGATGATGGGCGGCAAGATCGGGGTGGAGAGCGTGCCGGGTCAGGGCTCCGCTTTCTGGTGCGAGCTGGAGTTTCCCGTGGCGGCGGCGGGAACGCAGACCCAAGATCAGAAAGAGAATTCGAGCCAGATGACGGAGGAAGGTCCTTTGCAGGGCCGGATTCTGCTGGTGGAGGACAACAAGGTCAACCAGATGGTGGCCGGCAAGATGCTCGCTGCCATGGGGCTCACCGTCGATCTTGCCGAGAACGGGGAAAAGGCGCTGGCTGCCCTGGCCCAGACGCGCTACGACCTGGTGCTCATGGATTGTCAGATGCCAGTGCTGGATGGCTACGAAGCAACGCGCGCCTTCCGCAGCCGGGAGCCCCAAGGGGAAAAGCGGTTGCCGATCATCGCCATGACCGCCAACGCCATGGCCGGAGACCGGCAGAAATGCCTGGAGGCGGGCATGGATGACTATCTGGCCAAGCCGGTGAAGAAAGAGCTGTTGCGAAAGATTTTGGGGCAATGGCTACCCCTCGCCTCTGCGTAACTTGTTGTCATTATGTGTAAAATAGTGAAAAAGCTTGAGTAATTGCCCCAATCCGTGCTATAGAACTCATTCGGTTCTGGTTTTTTTCTCGTTTGGGGAGGCGCCAGAACCCCCTGTGAGATTACCTGAAGATGTGTGAAGAGGGGCCGCGCACCGGTCCCTTAATTTTTTTACACTTCTCCTGATGGGCCAATCGTTGGCCGGGGCGCTATCCTCCAACTCTGTGCGTTGGGTTTTTTGATAGCGGTTGTTATGTATGCACATGAGGGAGGATGGATCAATGAATATGTATATCGGCAATCTTGCTTTTGGGGTCACCGAAGAAGAGCTGAAAGAAATGTTTTCCGCGTTCGGCGAGGTCGCCAGCATCAGCTTGGTTAAGGACCGGTTTTCCGGGCAGTCCAAGGGCTTTGGTTTTATCGAAATGCCCAATAATTCCGAGGCGGACAAGGCGATCAAGGCCTTGAACAAAACCTCGCTCAAGGGACGCGATCTCAAGGTGAACCAGGCCGAGGTGAAGAAAAAAGACAAGAAGCGTCGTCGTCCCAGCTACTGATCGGGAGATGGAAACGCTGGAAAGCGAGAGATTACGCAAGCAGGTTGGTCCACTTGGACCAACCTGCTTTTTTTTGTGATACGCCGGGGGAGAGATCATCCGGAACAATGGTAATGAACAGCGCGACGCGGGCAAGGCGCACAGGAGAAGAATGGATACGAGAATAGCGGCCCTGCTTGAGGCGATGAAGAAGCTTGAACAAGAGCTTTTGCTGGAAATCGAGAAGAAAGAGGCGGAATTTTATTACACAGTCATCGGCAAAAAGGTTCGCTTCGAAGCAGAGGTCAGAAGGCAGCACCGGAACCTGGTGCTGCGTCTTTCACGCTATCTCTCCGAGGCCTCCCTGTTCAACCTCCTTACCGCGCCGTTCATCTGGTTCATGCTGATTCCAGCCCTGTTTCTGGACCTGTCGGTCACGGCTTTCCAGGCCGTCTGTTTCCGGGTCTACGGCATCCCCAGGGTGAAACGGCGGCGCTACATCGTCATCGATCATCAGGCCCTGGCCTATCTGAACCTCATCGAGAAGCTCAACTGTATATATTGCGGCTACTTCAACGGGCTGATCGCCTATGCCCGGGAGGTGGCGGCCCGCACCGAGCAGTACTGGTGCCCGATCAAGCATGCCCGGCGGCTGGCGGCCATGCACAGCCGCTATGGGAAATTTTTGGAGTATGGCGATGCCGAGGGCTACCGCCAGCATCTTGAGGAGGTGCGACGGGCCTTTGCTGATCTTGAAAAAGAGGAGGCCCCATGAGAACCATTGTCTGGGTGGCCATCTATTTGACAGCCTTGATCTGCTCGGCCATTGCGCCAAAAGATTTCTACACCTGGTTTTTGGAGGTGCTGCCCGCCCTGATCGCAGCCGGGGTGCTGGTTGCCACCCGCCGCCGTTTTCCACTGACCCCTCTGGTCTATGGCCTGATTTTGGTCCACAGCCTGATCCTGATGCAGGGCGGCCACTACACCTACGCCGAGGAGCCATTTTTTAACTGGCTCAAGGAGGTGTTGGGCTGGCCGCGCAACAACTACGACAAGCTGGGCCATTTTGCCCAGGGTTTTATCCCGGCCATGGTGACCAGGGAGATTTTGCTCCGCAAGGCGGTGGTCAATGGGCGGGGCTGGCTCAGCTTTTTGGTGGTCTGCGTCTGCCTGGCGATCAGTGCTTTTTACGAGTTGCTGGAGTGGTGGGTGGCGGCGCTTTCCGGCACTGGGGCCGATGCCTTTCTCGCCACCCAGGGCTATGTCTGGGATACCCAGTCGGATATGGGTTTCGCTTTGTTGGGCGCTATTCTGGCCTTGCTGGTTCTGGGAAAAGTGCATGACCGGCAGTTGGCGGCGTTGCGAAGATTGGATCGGGATGTTCTGTTGACGTCAGGGAGCGATCCTGTTTGATGCAGGCTTGTTTGTTCATTTCTTTGCTTGCCCAAAGAAACGAACCAAAGAAAGGGCACCCCGCCACTTGTCCCGCCGCAGGCGGGATGCCCTGTGCTCCTCGATGCTGCCGGGGCTTTGCAAACTCGGCTTCGCCTCAAACAGTGCAAATCCCCTTTTCGGCAGCCTCTCCTGTGCTCGGCTGCGTGACAATGGGGGAAAACACTCGAGCGGAACCCCCCAGACATCGCGGCTAAAGCCGCTCCTACCACAAGAATGGCGTTTTAAATCGAATTGGCGTAACGGTTCAGCAGTGCCGCAGATGCGCGGAAGAGGCCTGCGAAGTGTGCTAGTGCACACGAGCAGGCCGATGACAAAGCAGATGTGGCGCTGCTGAACCGTTACGAAATCTCGCTCCACTCCCTGCCCTGCGATTGGGCCACCTCCTGGCTGACGAGTTTTCCCCGGTGCGTATTCACCCCCCGCAATAAGGCTTGGTCTTCCTGCATAGCCCTGTTAAAGCCCTTATTGGCCATGGCCAGGCAGTAAGGCAGGGTGGCGTTGGTCAGAGCAAAGGTGGAGGTGCGCGGCACCGCGCCTGGCATGTTGGCCACGCAGTAATGGACGATGCCGTCCACCGTGTAGACCGGATCGGAATGATAGGTGGGGCGGGAGGTTTCCGCGCAGCCGCCCTGGTCGATGGCCACATCCACGATGACCGCGCCCGGCCGCATCAGACCGAGCATTTTCCGGCTGATCAGCTTTGGCGCTTGTGCGCCGGGCACCAGCACCGCGCCCACCACCAGATCGGCCTGGGCAAGCTCTTCTTCGATGGCCTGCCGGCTGCTGGCCAGGGTAACGAGGCGGCCTTGGAACAGATCGTCCAGTTCGGCAAGGCGGCGCAGGTTGCGGCCCAGCATGGTAACCTGCGCGCCGAGGCCCATGGCCATCTGCGCCGCATTGACGGCCACGGTGCCGCTGCCCAGGATGGTGACATGCCCCGGCGCCACGCCTGGCACCCCGGCCAACAGCACCCCGCGCCCGCCCGCCTCTTTTTCCAGAAAATGGGCGCCCACCTGGATGGCCATGCGCCCGGCCACCTGGCTCATGGGGGCTAGGAGCGGCAGCGCGCCGTTGTCGAGTTGCACCGTCTCGTAGGCCACCCCGGTCACCTGGGCGTCGAGCAATACCTGGGTCAGTTCGGGGAGCGGAGCCAGGTGCAGATAGGTGTAGAGGATCAGGCCCGGCCGCAGCAGCGGGTATTCGGGCGGCAGCGGTTCCTTGACCTTCATGACCAGGTCGGCTTTTGCCCAGACCTCTCCGGCCAAGGCTGCCAGGCCCGCTCCGGCAGTGCTGTACTGCTCATCCGTTATGCCGCTGCCTGCCCCGGCCCCATTTTCGATGAGCACCCTATGCCCGGCCTGCACCAGGGCCTTGACCCCGGACGGCACGATTCCCACCCGGAACTCCTTTTCCTTGATCTCTTTGGGTACGCCGATGATCATTGTTGATTCTCCTTATTCCACCACCATCACGGCGCAGTGTTTGGCATGGTGCAGGATCTTGCTGGAGGTGGAACCGAAGACAAACTCCTCGCTATGGGAGATGCCCCGACGCCCCACCACCACGATGCAGCAGCGCAGCTTTTCCTGCTCTTCCAGGATGGCGTCGCCGACGGAGATGGTGCCGGGCCGGATGGAGAGGCGGGTTGCGATCCGTCCATCTGGAAAGCCAGCGCCAAGGAGGATTTCCTTGTACCCGGCAAGGGTATTGCGCATGGCCGTCTTTTTTTCCGTAAGCCATTGCCGGCGTTCCGCCTCGGTGGGGAAAAAATCCTCGGAAGGCTCGGGAATGATGGAGAGCAGGGTGACAAAAACATTCTGGGAATCACTGAAAAAATCAGCAAGAAACATCACCGCCCGTTTGGAATTGTCGGATTCGTCCACCGCCGCCAGCAGATGGCGTTCCGTGTCCCTGCGAGCAAGATCGCCGAAGTCGTGTTCGTTCATGCCTGCCTCCCTGTGAGCGAAACCATGTCCGCCCGAGCCCTGGCCAGGTCGTCCAGCAGCTGGTCGGTGGTTTCGTAAAAGATGTTCGCGCCAACGGAAAAGTGGAGCAGCGCCCGGTTTAATGAGTCAGGAATGTAGGGATAGATCTTCTTGAGGTTGGCCACCCGGTTTTTGTAGGCGATGCTCAGATCCTCGCCCCAGAGGGTGTCGAAGATTTCCCGCTGGTTGTGGTAGAGATCAGGCACCAGCACATCGCCGCGGCCGGCCACAAAGATGAGGATGTTGCCCAGCCCCTGCATGTCGAAGCCGAACAGGGCTTCTCCCTGCTGGTAGTTGTAGTCGAAATCGATCCAACGGTTTGTCTGGGTGTCTATGTCCCAGAGGATATGGTCACGCCTGATATCGCCATGCTTTTCGCCGTGATCGTGCAGGAACTTGATGGCCAGTACCAATTCGAGGTATTGATCCAGAACCTGCGGGAAGTAGCGGTGAAAGTAGTCATAATGGTCGGAGCCGTAGCCTGCCACAACGTCATCAAAACGCGGGCCATGGATGAATTCCAGTATCCGCACGTTGTTGTCTGCTGCGTCCAGAACCCAGTGGCCGTGCATGAAATTCCTGTGCCCCGCGACCAGGTCGAGAATCCGCGCCTCTTTTTTCGGGCTGCGGAAGCAGGTGATCGTCACCTCCCCCACTGTGGTCTCAAACTGCTCGTGGAAGACCAGTTTGAGAATTTTGGTGGCGCCGGTGGTCAGCTCGATGGCCCTGCGGACCCAATATTTTGGTTCGTCGTCGATGCCGAAGCGGCCTTCCTTTTCACAGCGGTGGACCCAGTAAGGAACCCCGCCGAGAACCACCACATCGTTGTACTCCACTCTGAAGAAGTCGCTGGTGTCGGTAATGATCTTGAAGCGCTTCGGCACCCGGTCCGGTCCGGCATGTCCGGCGATGAGCTCGCGGACCGCAGCTTCTTGCAGGGTTTTGGCAGGTTGCACCATCCGCATGATCCTCCTGGCTTATGGTAGCATCAAACAGGGGGGAAAATATAACTTTTTTCCTTTGCAAGGCCTGCGCATGACCGCCGGGCAGGGGGCGGCAGCCAAAGAATTTTCTGGCCATGTCTCGATCAGCGGGATGGAGATGTTCCCTTGGGCAGACGGGCCAGAAAATCCGCCAGCCGATTTGGGTCGCGCAGCTCCTCCTCGTCGGCAATGGGCAGGCCGGGAAAGCGCTCCATAACCAGACGGGCAAAGAGACCGGGGCTGTATCCCCCTTTTTCATGCACCACCACTTGCTTGCCGCAGGAGGGAGAACGGGCCTTGAGGATCAGGCCGCCAATACCCTCGCGTGCCAGCGCGGCCATCCGCAGGGCGGCCCAGGTCCGCATCTGTTCGCTCAGGTCGCACCGGGTGGTGATGGTCATCAACCTCGGATTTTCGGGGTCTCCCTCAAGCTGCATGGGTTCGCGGGGGATGCCCAGGCCGCATTCCGCCTCGGGGCAGAGCGGCACCAGGGTGAAAAATGTGAGGGCCTCCATGAGCAGGGGCTCGTGCCGGTTACCGCCGTCGTAGCGGGTATTTTGGCCCAAAAGACAGGCGCTGATGCCGATTGTGATTTTGGTGTCCATGGTGGTATTGTAGCACGAAAGATCAGGAGGACAAAAGATGTCTCAGGGATTCAGGCTTGGCGACTTTACCATCCACTGGCTGCAAGGCGGGGAGTTCGAGGTCGACGGCGGCTCCATGTTCGGGGTGGTGCCGAAGGTGCTTTGGGAGCAGAAATGCGCCAGCACCCCGGACAACCATGTGCGGCTGGCAAACTCGGCCATGCTGGTGCAAACGGCCCAGGGCAACGTGCTCATCGATACCGGTCTTGGCAACAAGCTGACCGCCAAGCAGAAGGCCATCTTCCGGGTGCGGCGGGAGTGGGATCTCCTGGCGGGCTTGGCCCGGCTTGGCCTCTCCCGCGAGGCGATCAGCCATGTCATCCTCACCCACGGCGATTTCGACCATGCCGGAGGGGTTACCATGCACAACGAAACGGGCGGGTTGGAGCTGACCTTTCCTGCGGCCAGGCACTATATTCAGCGTCAGGAATGGGAGGACGTGCTGGCTCCCAACAAACGCTCGGCCGACGCCTATTGGCCGGAAAACTTCGCGGGCCTGGCCGAGGGAAAGAACCTGCGCCTGGTCGATGGCGAGGAGAACGTTCTGCCGGGTGTGCGCCTGGTGCGCACCGGCGGTCACACCAGGGGGCATCAGGCGGTCTGGCTGGAATCAGGCGGGGAAATCGCCCTGCATCCGGGCGATCTTCTGCCCATGCCCGCCCACGGCAATCCCCTCTGGATCATGGCCTACGATAACTTTCCCCTGGAGTCCATCGCTGCCAAGGAACAGCTTCTGGGGCAGGCGATCCGCAAGGGCGCCTGGCTGCTTTTCTATCATGACCCGGAAATTCTGGCCTGTAAGTTCGACGGGGATGGTGCGGTGCGCAAAGAATTACGGCCAGGGGAGCCCTTCGTGTAACATGGTGGCTCTCTCTTTCCCGTTGGCGGCTGACGCAGATAAATAGGGCTTGCTTTGCGAAAAAATCGACATATTTTTTGAGAGTTTTTCCTTGTTGATCTCCCCCAAAGGAGGTATCACCAAAGGCTCTTTTTACAACAGGAGTTGCAGAAACATGGCTGAAAAATTGAAAATTCTGATTGCCGAAGACGAAGAAGTAGCCCGGCAGATGTTGCAGATCGCCTTCCGGGACGGGGAGCAGTTTGAAACCCGTTTGTCCAGCGATGGAGAGGAGGCCCTGGTTGCCTTTAAAGCCTGGCAGCCCGATATCGTCTTGCTGGATATCGTGATGCCGCATATGAACGGCTTTACCGCCCTGAAGGCCATCCGGCAGACCCTGCACGACAAGGCCACCACGGTGATCATGGTCAGTTCCGTCACCGACAAGCAGGATATCGTGGCCTGCGTCAAGCTCGGCATCCAGGGCTATGTGCTCAAGCCCTTTGAGGTGAAAACCCTGGCCGCCACCGTGCTCGGGTATCATCGGCAGCACAAAAAGGTCAAAGCGGTTTCCTAGAGCGGCAGAATCTGCACCTCTTCCCGCACCGGGTGAGCGCCCTGCAAAAACAGGCCCTTGCGCCCGTCGATGCTGATCGCCTCGCCGAAACGGATCTCGCGGCCATTGATCTCGCAACGCTCTTCCGCCTCGTATACCTTCAAAGCATTGCACCCCACCACACAGGTTTTTTCCAGCCGGATGGTCACCACCGCCGCGTGGGAGGTCTGGCCGCCGCGCGCGGTGAGCAGCCCCTCGGCCATGGCGATCTCCTTGATATCCTCGGGCACGGTGTCTTGTCGGATGAGGATCAGCGGGGTGGCGGGGTCTTCCTCTTTGAGCTGGCGGATGTTGGCCGCGGTGAACACGGCGCGGCCCGAGAGGGCGCTGCCGGAAACGCCTATGCCTATGCCGAGCATGGCTTTATCGAGAGCCTTGCCCTCGGTGAACACCGCAAATTTTTCCCGCTTCTTGATGGTGATCATGTCCCTGGTCTGGAGCAAAAACAGATCCTCTTCCTCCGGGCCTTCAAAGGTAAACTCGATCTCCTGGGGGTTCCAGCGTTTTTCATAGACCAGCTCCCTTGAGATGGCGAGTAGCCGCTCGTACACCTTGGGAAACCGCCTCTCCAGGCTGTTTTCCTCGGGGCGGCCGTCCAGCTCCGCCTGTTCCACCGAGATGGGCTGGGTATTGACCAGGCCGCTCACGATATCCTCGCCCTGGTCGCCGGTGGCATAATCGCCCCACAGGGCCACCCGGCTCACCTTGCGGTAGGGATGGGCGGTGAAGAGCACGCCGCTGCCCGATTCCGGCCCCAGGTTGCCGTAAACCATGGCCTGGACGATGACCGCCGTGCCCCATGCCTCGGAGACATCCATCAGACTGCGGTATTCCTGGGTTTTTTGGGTGTACCAGGAGTTGAGCACCAGTTCCACCGCGCCGGTGAGCTGCTGCCATGGGTCAACGGGGATACAGATTCCTGCCTGGCGGATCTTCTCCTGGTACTCAAGGGCCAGCTCCTGCATCTGGATCGCGGAAAAATCCTTTTTCACCATGATGCCGTAACGGGTCTTGGCCTCGTCCATCAACCCCTGAAAAATCTCGCGCTCCATGTCCTCGGCCATGGCCCAGGACTGGAGAAAGCGCCGGTAGTTGTCCCAGGCCAGATAGTCGATCTGGCAGGACGGCGGGTAGCCCTCACCCGACGATGCGGCAAAGCCCCGGCTGATCTCCTCGTTGAGCCCCACGTTGTGGATGGTGGCCATCATCCCCGGCATGGAGATCGCCGCGCCGCTGCGCACGGAAAGGAGCAGGGGGTTGGTCGGATCGCCGAAGCGGCGGCCCGTCTTTTTTTCTAGCTCGGCCAGGGCTTTTTTGATCTGGGCCATGAACTCGTCGCGGGCCTTGTAGAAATCCTTGATCACCGGCCAGCAGCGGAAGATCTCGGTGGTGATGATAAAGCCTGGGGGCACGGGTTTGTTGTCCGTGGCCAGGACGGTCAGGTTGAAGCCCTTGTTGCCGAGGAGGATCAGGTTGTTGGTGCGGTGGTTCTTGAGGTGCAGGCTGCTTACGGCCCGGTCCGGGTTATAGGTCATCAAGAGATCGAGATGCTCCTCGCTCAAGATCTCCTTCTGGTGCTCCAGGGTTTGGTAGATGCGGGTGATGAAATTGTCCAGATGCTGGAGACCGAAGGTGGTGGCGATCAGATCCCGCATGAATGTTTCCGAAAGCCGTAAGGTGTTGCCGGGCAGGTCGTCTGCCTCCCAGAGCGAGCGGTGCTTGGGCAGCAGGTTGGCCTCGCCGATCTTGGGGATGATGATGGAGAGGTTGTTCTCGTGGATGTTGGTGTAATAGGTGTAGATGATGTCCTTCACCCCTTCGGTGAAGCCCCGGAAGATGTCGAGGTACTGGGTGTAGGAGAAGCGTTTGATGTTAAACGAGCTGGTCAAGAGCGACATGTAGGTTTCCAGCCGCCGACTGGTGATGCCGTCTATTTTCAAGGCCCGCAGGTAGAGGCGCAGGCATTTCATGATCCGGATAAAGGTGGCTCGGGTGATGAAGGCGAGGTTGACGGTCTCGGGCAGCTGCTCCAGATAGACGTTGGCCAGGTTTTCCAAGCGGAAGGTGAGGCCCAGGGCATCGAACTTCTTCTCTCGGTAGCGGCCATAGACCGAGGGGATGTCCACGGCGATGTGCCGCTTGTAGTAGATGTCCTCCTTGGCCTCGAAGGCCTCCGGGCTCTGGATGGTGTCTTTCAGGCTTTCCAGGGTGTCGAGCAGGGCCTCCAGGCATTGGAAGGGATCGCAGATCTCCAGATCGCCCAGCAGCTGCTCCATCTCCGGGAAGCCGCTGTTGGCGGCAAGATGTAGCTGGTGCCGGATCTCTTCCACGCCGAGGTTGTACTTCTGGTGGCAGAGCCGGTACATCTCGATGAGCAGGGTGAAGCGCCGGACCTCTTCGGGCTTGAGCCCCTGTTGGGTGGCCAGCCAGGCGTCGCGGCGGCGGTCGTCCCAGGTCAGCAGCTCCTCGATCTTGGTGATGGGGCTGAGGCTCAGCACCCGGAGCATCAGGGTGTGGAGATCATCCACAAATGGCCCCTGGGTTGTTACCTCCTTGAGCACCTCCTCGGGCAGATATCCTTCCAGGGCGGATTTGTCCAGGGTTTGCCAGAACAGGAAGATCGCCTCGATGAAATCGACAATCAGGTTGCTCGACTCCACATGGCTCTGCTTGCGCAGGAAATGGATGAGCCGGTCCTTGCGTTTGTGCATTTCGTCCAGCTCGGTGGACACATCGCGCAGCTGCCCTTCCGCCCCGATTTCATTGAAAAAAACCGGCATCAGCTTGGCGAACTGCTTGGCCAGGTTGTAAATCGGTTCGATGGGGTGGTTCAAGAGCTGGGTGATGTCGCGCTGGAAAAGATCGGTATCCTTGACGCAGGTGCCCGAGAGCTTGAGATTGATGATCAGGGCGGAAAACAGGGTGGAGCACCATTTGGGCTCCTGCATGATCAGGCTGAGCCAGACCCGGATGTTGTCCAGATGGGCCGGGTTGGTGATGGGCTGCCAGTCGTCGTTGAGGCCCTGAAAATTGGCGTACTGAAAGCCGAAGCGCACCGTCTCGAAAAGGAAGGTCTCCACCAGGCGGCTGTTGCCGCGATGGAACACCTCGCTTCCTAAAACCTGGATGCATTGCAGCGAGGTGTGCGGGTATTTTTTAACGTTGGCCTTGAGGAGCTGGAGGGTGGTGAGCAGGAAGCGCTCGATCTCTTCGAAGGTCTGCTGGCGGATGAGCTGGACCAGGCCCCGGTTGATCTCGCGCAGGGTTTCCTCGTGGATCAGGGCCAGGCCCGCCGTATCCATGATCCTAAAAAGGAAGAGCAGCTTGCGGTTTTCGGCAAAGCGGTCCACGGGCAGATCGTCGGAGGGAATCTCCTCTCCGAGCCGGTCCGGCGCCTGTTTGTAGAGGCGGACAATGTCCATGTGGTTGGGCAGGGCCAGCATCGCTCCCAAAGCGCCTGGAGCGGCCGGATCGATCTCGGTGGCGGCAGCCAGATGCTCGCCCAGTTTCTGGTGGGAGATGGCGCTGAACAGGGAGCCGGAGCGCCAGCCCATGCAGAGATCCCCGCATTGCTCGGTAAACCAGGCAAGCGGGTCTTCCTCGTCCAGCCAGTAATGGTAGTTGAGGGCCAGGACCCGTTGCAGGAGCCGGGCGGCGCTGGGTTCACAGGTGCAGCCCGGCGCGGCTAAGCAGAGCTCGTGCAGCCGGGTCAGGATCTTGCCTAGGGGATGGTGGCCCTGGACCAGAAAGAGGAGGATCTCGTCATCCAGATCGTGGAGCCGATCAAAACACTCGGCCAGGGCGTTTTGGTAGCGCAGCAGGCTGTCGGCGGTGAGCAAGGAGGTCTGCTTGTCGAGATAGGCCAGCAGGCTCTCCATGGCCGTAGCCAGCAGCGCCTCGTTCTTGCGGGCATCCTCCACCGCTCCCAGAAAGATGCGGCAGAAGAGGCCGAACGCCTCCGGCCCCTGCTCATGCCGGAAATAATGGTCGATGTTTTTGAGGACAAAGGAGCGGAGCCGGGGCAGGATCATCTTCCAGTTGCGGAATGGATGGCTTACCTCGTACAGCAGAATCTCGATGTTTTTGCTTATTCCCTTGTAGCTGCTGACGATATCAAGGAGCGGAAGCAGCGAGGCATCGATGGTCACCGAATCCACCGCAGTCTCGAGGAGATTGGCCTTGAGCGCGTCCGATTCCAGTTCCGGCGGGGTGTGTTCGGTGGTCATGGCAATCCTGATTGGCTCAAAAGACAGCAACGACGCGGTGGGACGTGAACTGTTGTAAGCGTGATGCGAGAGGAGGCGAAGACGGAGCAGGTCGGGTCAGCGTAGCCGCCCCGACCTGCTCCGAAGAGGCCTGTTACTTTTTGGCGGGCCGTTTGGCGGAAACAGATTTCACAGCTTTTGCCGCCGGTTTTTTGGTTGCGACAGTCTTTTTCGCCGCAGGCTTGGCAGCGGATTTTTTGGCGGGAGCCTTTGCCGCAGGTTTAGCAGCAGCTTTCTTGACGGGAGCCTTTGCTTTGGCTGCCGGTTTTTTGGTTGCTACAGCCTTTTTCGCCGCAGGCTTGGCAGCGGCTTTTTTGGCGGGAGCCTTTGCTACAGGCTTAGCAGCAGTTTTTGGTTTGGCAGCGGCTTTTTTGGCAGCCGGTTTTTTTGTTGCTACAGCCTTTGCTACAGGCTTGGCCGCGACTTTCTTGGCGGGAGCCTTTGCCGCAGGCTTAGCAGCAGTTTTTGGTTTGGCTGCGGCTTTTTTGGCCGGCGCGGGTTTGGCTGATTTCTTCGGTGCAGCTTTTCCTGTAACCTTTGACATTCTCACTTCCTCCCTTGGTTTGATAATCTCCTTCGGTTTCGGAATATGTAATTTGCTATGCACCGTAGCGTGGGTATTTTTGAGTTTCTTAGAACTTCTCCGATCATGACCACACTTGGTACAGAGGCAATTGTTTCATTTTGGCTCTATTATCGCATTGTTATCTCTGTTTTATTCCAAGATGTCGAGCATTTTTTCCAAGAAATACGGCGATAGCCCTTGTTTTTTTTATTCCGTCCATTTCAAGGCGAGTGTGAACCCGTTGTTCCTCCTTTGGAAATAGAGCGCAAGATCCTTGTCGCAGTAAGCCCCGCAGCTTTTTGTGCAAGCGAGTTATCTTGCATTACAACGGCTTCTGGCTCTCCATCATTAAAATCAAATCCAGCACCCGGTTGGAGTAGCCCCATTCGTTGTCGTACCAGGACAGCACCTTGACCGAGGTGCCGATGACCTTGGTGGACATGGCGTCCACCACCGAGGAGTGCGGGTTGCCTTGGTAATCAATGGAGACCAGGGGTTCGTCGGAATAACCCAGGTAGCGGTTGGATGCCTCTTTGAGGGCTTGATTCACCTCCTGCACCGTGGTCGGCTTTTCCACCTCCATGACCGCATCCACCAGGGAGACGTTGGGGGTGGGCACCCTGACCGCCAGGCCGTCGAACTTGCCTTTCAATTCCGGGATAACCAGGGAAACCGCCGCCGCGGCCCCGGTTTTGGTGGGGATCATGGAGAGCGCCGCGGCCCGGGCTCGGCGCAAGTCGCTGTGGGGGAAATCCAGAATGCTCTGGTCGTTGGTGTAGGAATGGATCGTGGTCATCAGCCCGGTCTTGATGCCGAAGCGGTCGAGAATGACCTTGACCATGGGGGCCAGGCAGTTGGTGGTGCAGGAGGCGTTGGAGATGATGTGATCTTCGGTGGGGTCGTATTCGTCCTCGTTGACCCCCATGACGATGGTCTTGACCTTGCCCTTGGCCGGGGCGGAGATGATCACTTTTTTCGCGCCCGCCTCAAGGTGCATGGCTGCTTTTTCCCCATCGGTGAAGAGGCCGGTGGATTCGACCACATACTCGACCCCCATTTCGCCCC
>CAYTVV010000052.1:0-18983 GCA_964441875.1 uncultured Desulfurivibrio sp. | reverse complement strand
TTCTTGTACTGAATGATCTGCAAGGTCCGTTTCATGTCGATGCCCTCCACGGGCAGCCCTGCCAGCCAGCCCTGTTCCACCTCCCGGCAGACCGCAAGTTTTGAGAGGCAGGCGACCCCGGCCCCCGATTCCACCGCTTTTTTGATGGCCTCGGTATGGCCGAGTTCCATGACCACCTTGAGCCCGGTTACGTGGCGGCCCAGTTTCTTTTTGAAGATCTGGGCCGTGCCCGAGCCCTTTTCCCGCATGACCCACTCGCATCTTTCCAGATCCTCCGGCACCCGGAAGGTCTTCTGGGCAGCTATTTCGCTGGCCGGGCTGGCGATCACCATCAGTTCATCCTGGAGCCAGGGAATCGTGGCAATCTGGTCGTTGCTGACCTCGCCCTCCACAAAGCCCAGATCCATGCTGCCGCCGACGATGAGTTCCTCGGCATGGCTGGTGTTGCAGACCTCCATATCGATGGAAACAGAGGGATGCATGTGCTTGAAGGCGCCGATCAGATAGGGCAGGACATAATTGCCGACGGTGGAACTGGCCACGATTTTGAGGGCGCCGACAACCTTGTCCTTCTTCTCGGTCATCAGGGTCTCGATGTTGTTGATCTGGCAGAGAATCTCCTTGGCAAAGGGCAGGAGGTAGCGGCCACGGTCGTTGATCAGCAGGGCGCGCCCCCGCCGATCAAAAAGCGGGCCGCCCAACTGACTTTGCAGCTCGTTGAGGGCCATGCTCACTGCCGATTGGGTCAAAAACAGCTTTTCGCTTGCCTTGGTCACCTGCTGGGTTTCGGCCACGGCGGCAAAGATTTCCAGTTGTCTCAGGGTAATGCTCATCAGGGGTTCCTCGCACGATGATGGTTGGATCGCTTTTCCCCTCAGTATTAGCATAAGTAAAACTTGTAATAAACATTTATATTATTCATTTTTATTTATCATTGGGGTTCGTTACAGTGTCTTCACGGTCAAGGCAGCACGGGGAGCGGAGACAGGCAAGGATCGTTTTTCCCGGCGTAAACGCTTGGCTGAGCCACGAAGACATATCAGCAAAAAGGAGGAATGGTCATGGGAAAGTCAGAAGATGCCATCTGTAGGATTGCCCCGGTCCGCAACGCCTCTCCGGTCAGAAGCGGAGAAGCTTCGGGAAACCACTCAGGAAATTGGCTCGATACCGGGGGCGGCAAGCCTGTCCACGCCAGCAATGCGCCGGGCGAGCACCACGGAAAATTCCCCCACTTCACCCCGCGTCAGGAAATGTATGTGTTCCATCAGGGGGTTGGCCGGGTACTCGACATCAGCATGGGCGGCGTCTCGTTTTCATACATCGCCGACAGCCACCCGCCGGAAGAACTGCCGAGGGAGGGGATACTCTTTACCCACAGCGGCCAGCACATCCAGGGAATTCCCTTCGAGATCATGGCCGATGCCGTGTGTTCCCGGTTTTTTCTAAGTGAATATTTCGTCATGGAACGGCGGGTCCGTTTTGGCGAGCTTTCCGAGGCTCAGATCAGGCAACTGGAAAGTTTTATCCTGAACAATGCCCATATCCCGCAATTTTCCTACGACACGCGGTACACGGAGTACAAATCCGTTTATGCCTCCGCCGGGTTGTCTTCCTTTGACAGGAAAGCGCGGGCAATGGAGGCCAACGCGGATGTACGCCTGGCTTGATCGGGCCGATCTCAGGATTTCCGAGGGGATGGACAGGTACTGCCAGCCCCTGATGCGATACTCCATCGCCTTTATCTTTATCTGGTTCGGGGTGTTGAAGCCTTTGGGCATGAGCCCGGAGGCGGAATTGATCAAGCGGACGGTCTACTGGGTTTCCCCCCATATTTTTCTGCCGGTTCTCGGCTGGTGGGAGGTTACGATCGGACTGTGTCTGCTCTACCGGCCGTTGATCCGCGTCGCCCTGTTGCTCCTGCTTCTCCAGTTGCCGGGGACGATGCTGCCTTTGATTCTGCTGCCGGAAATTTGCTTTACCCATCCGCCCTTTGGGTTGTCCCTGGAAGGGCAGTATATCGTGAAGAATATCTTTTTGGTGAGCGCGGCCTTTATGATTGGCGGCAAGGTCCGCGCTCAGTGATCGCCCTCAGCACCGGCAGCCCCTCTTCCCCTGCCGGGGCGACTGCACCCTTGCTCAGCTCTTCTCCCCTGGGCAAGGGTGCAGATTTTTGGGCCTTTTTTCCCGGCAGGGACTGCCGGTGTTTGCAGTCAAACGCCTAGCCAGGCGCGTTGCGGTCGGTGGCGAGCTGGCCTTCGTTGTCGTAGGGGAAGCTCTCGCTGTCCGCCCTCATTGCTCAGTGTCACGGCTGTTACCTGCCCTGAGATATCAATGGGTTAAGCGAAGTTGTAGGGAAATTTCATGCAACCGCCTGTCAATTGTCCAGAGAGGGATCTTGGTCAGCATGGCGGACATGAGCAAATGAATATCAATATAACCCAGCCCTTTTCCCATCAGCGTGTAATCTTCAATAAATTTGATGAGTTCCTCGTCATCTGCGCGGATCGCTACGGGAAGCTCTTGGAGGAGATTGAGTATTTCCGTTCTATTCTTGAGGTATCCGCAAGCGAGTTCGCCAATGATAAACGGGTGACAGACTACCTGGCCGTCATTTAATAATGCGTCAAGTCCGATAGTTCCGGATCGTAAATGATCTACCCAAACCGAGGTGTCTACCAGAATCATATTATGAGCCCTCGGTTCTTCTTCGGGGGATCATTTCCAGATTTTTTTCGGTTCCCCCCAAACCGGCGAGTCTTTTCGCGCTTTCCTTAGCGATGAGGGCCTGTAAGCCGAGTTTGACCAGAGATGTCTTTTCCGTAACGCCGGTCAATTTTGCAGCTTTTTCCAGCAATGTATCTTCGATATTCAGCGTTGTTCTCATGGCGGCTCTCCTTGTGGTGCATGTTTTGTATGCATCAGTATGCATCTTCGGTGTGCCATTGTCAAGGCCAAGCGCATGGAGAACTCTGGCAAGAACTGCCTTCAGCGCAGCCCCAATTTCAGCTTGGCGGGTACGGCCCCGTCCTCTTCTTCGCTCTGCACGGGAGGGCCAACAGTGATCCGGGCAGCATCCGCTCCGGCCCGGACCGTGAGTTCCTGAGCGATTGCCTTTCCCCGCTGGTCCGCAAGGGTCTCCAGTTCCGCCTGGGGTAAGGGCGCGGTTTTCACCAGATATGCAAACAGGGCCTGGTAGAAATCGCGGTCCTCACTTCCTTTCCCGAACAGAGCCAGGGCCGGATTCACCCGTTTGGCCTTTTTGCCCGTGGCTTTTTCGTACTCGTCCAGCGCGGTTTTCAGTCCCTCGTCTCCGGCCAGGGATTCCAGGGCCCGTTGGGTCTTGCCGTTGTCAAAGGCCACCGGGCCGGGCTCTTCGTCGAACTTGAGTTTCTCGCCAATTTTTTGCGCCAGGGCCTGGCGAAGATGCGCGGTTTTGAGCGCAGTTCCGTCCAAGGCCGGATCAAAGCCCCCATGTACGGTGAGAAGGAGCTGTTTTTTCTTATCCAGCACCCCGCTCACCGCTTTGAGTTTTTCCTGCTCAGGAGGAGTCAAATCCGTCCGTCCCGGCTCGAAAAGAACCACGTCCGGATTTTTCGCCCCGCTGCCGAACAGGCTGGCCAGCGCCCGGAATGGCGCAGTCACTACCTTGGAAAGCAGATTGAATATCGCCTGCCGGACAACGGCTCCGTAGGAAAATTCCGGATGGTCCACATTCCCGGTGATCGGCACTGCCAGATCGATTTTCCCTTGGCTGTCGGTGAGCAGGGCAATGGCCAGATCGAGAGGCAGGCTCATGGCGGTGGGGCTCTCCACCCGATCGCCCAGGGTGAAGTTCTCCATCACCACCGAGTTTTTCCCGGCCAGCTCGCTGTCTTTGATCTTGTACTCAAGATCCAGGTTGAGTTTGCCCGAGGCGATGGTCCGCCCGGCAAAGGTTGCGGTGTAGGGGGAAAGGGGAGCCATGACCACGTTGCGGAACAGAACCGTAATGTCGGTGAACCGCTTGGGCGCAAAGGGCATCAGGCTGCCGGACGCCTTGGCCTGGCCGAATTCGCCCACCCTGCCATCGAACTTGAGCGCGGTCCGGCTTGCCGGTTCGCTGGAGATGCCGTTGGCCGAGCCTCGGCACTGATGGATGCGGGTGGCAAAGGGCAGCACCAGACTGAAATCGGCAAAATCCACCACGCCGTTTTCCAGGCGCACCCGGTCCACCGCAACCGGAAAGGGTTTCTGATCCTCTTTGCTGGATTGCCCCGCGGGCTTGGGCTGTTGCGGGGTATTTTGCTTGCGGAGTTTGGCAAGATTGAGGCTCTTGTCCTTGAAGATGATGATCTTTGTCCCCGGCTCCAGCATCCGCACCTCCCGGATGGCGAGGCGGTCGGGGTTGAGGCTCAAGGCAAGGCCGCTGGCTGTCGCCTCCTTCCAGGCAAGGAGCCGGTCGCCGGTGTCGTCTTCCTTGAGGAGTAAATCGTTGATGCTGGCATCGCCGTCGAGGGTGAGGGCGGCCTGTTGCTGTTCGCCCTGGGTGCGAAGCAGGTGCACATCCGCCGAGAGGTTGCCGGAAATTAGGGCAACGGCGGCATCCCGGTCAACCAGGGCATCCAGCGGTTTGAGGCTAAAGCGTGAGAGGTGTGCCTGGGCCTCGATCCGGTCGCCTTTCTGGGAGACGGTGCCGCGCAGCGTTGCCTCGCCGCCCTGTTCGACGGCGGTTTTAAGATCGAAGGCCATGGGCTGGGTGGGGTGGCCGAGGTCTTTCACCTCGGCGGTGAGGTCGCGTAAGGTGTAGGCGATTTTGGTGGCCTGGTCGGTAAATCCGAGGCGGAAGCCGTTTATTGCAAGTTGATCCAAGGAGGTTTTCCAGGGAGGCTCCTGACCGGTCTGCGTATGTTCCTTGGCGGGCGTTTTGGTAGCCTTCGCTGGGGATGCGAGGCCCAGATTCAGGGCAAGTCCGCCGCCGGATAGGGCAAGATGCTTGCCCGACGCCTTTCGTTTGGCAAGGTCAACCTTGGCGTCGGCCAGGGAGAGCTTGGCCAGTTCCAGGCTGAGGTTTATGGGATTGGCGGGGCTGGCGTTGCTGAATCCCACGGTGGAGTCGGCGACGGTGAGGGAGTCAATCCCGATCTGCCAGGGCGGGGTGGGTTCCTCGTTTTCGTCTGGCTCGACAAGACCCTCCCAGTTGCCGCGCCCGTTGGCATCCATGCTGGCGCTTGCCGCAAGCCCATGCACAGCGACGGCTGGGAACAGCACCTGTTGCTTGGCCAGATCGATCCGGCCGCCCGAGGCGGTGAGCGTGTCGAGCGTCAGGATGGGCTGGGCCGCGTTCATGCCTTTTACGGCGAGACCCTGGACTGTGATGGTGACGGGATTCATCTCAAGGGCGGGCTTCCCATCCTGCAAGGCAAAGCGATAGTCTGCCGTGAGCGCAAGAGTGCCAGGAGGTGGAGCGATATGGACTCGATCCGGGAGAAAGCGCCAGACGGTGGCGGGCTTGAAGTTTTTGATCTCAATGGAGCCAGTGGCCAGAATCGGGGCAAGGGACAGGTCGCCCTTCCAGCCAAGGCTGCCGCCTTCGGGCAGGGCGGCGGAAACCGCATAGGCCCCGCGCTGCTCGGGCAAGGTGGAGACCTTGACCAGCTTGATGTTCAGCGGGTCGATGGCAAAGGGTTGGGGGTTCGATTTTTTGCTCTGATCCGTAAGGCTGGCCGAGCCGCCGGACAGGGAGAAATGCTGGAGATAGAGGCGGGGCAGGGGCTGAGGCTCGGCAGGGGCAGGGTTTGCCACCGGTTCCTCTTCCTTGGCGGTGCCCGAGGGGTTCAGCCGCGTCAGGTTGAGGCGGCCATCGCTGTCGATTGTGAGGCGGATGGCGGGTTTTTCAATGACCAGATCGGCAAAGGTCCAGGCCCGGCGAAACAGGCTTTCTGTCTCGAAATCGACGAACAGGCGTTCCACCGCAAGAATCGGATCGTCTTCGCCCTCCAGCGCCAGGCGGAGATTCCTGATCTCGCAGGTGAAGACAATGGGGTTGATCCGGATCGCGCCCATGGTCAGCCGGGCGTGCAGTTGTTCTGCGGCGTATTGCGGAAGGAATCTGTTCAGCAGATAGGGGGCAAGGAGGAATCCGGCCAGGATGTAGACAGTGGAGAGGACCGCCAATCCCATGGCCAGCCGTTGGCAGAGGCGGCGGATGGATGGAGGAATGAATCGGAAAAATACGGACCCAGGGGGAGAGGACTTTTTTTCAGACATGACACGGGGCCTCCGGATACAAGGCCTCCGGAGGCCTGCCTTTAGAAGGGGCTGGGTCCTGCGGAAGCGGGAAGTTTTTTCCTATCCAAGTACAGCATAGCAGAAAACTTGCAGGACAATAAGGCTGTAAATCCCGGCTAGCACATCATCTAACACGATGCCCATGCCGCCGTTGACCCGCTGGTCGATGAGGCGGATGGGGTAGGGCTTGAATATGTCGAAAAAGCGGAAGAGGGCAAAGCCCAGCAGCCAGATCAGGGGGTTGTTCGGCGCGGCAATGAGGGTGATGAGCATGCCGATGATCTCGTCGATCACCACCACGCCGGGATCTTTGCGGTCCAGGATTTTTTCCGCCTGCCCGGCGGTGATGACGGCGATGAAAAAGATGGCCCCCAGAGCAAGGGCATACTGGTTTGGCGGCAGTTGGCGGAGGAAGAAATGCAGGGGCAGGGCCACTAGCGACCCCCAGGTGCCGGGGGCCTTGGGCAAATAGCCCGCGCCAAACCCGGTGGCAATGCCCATGAATAAACGATCCATTTACTTTTCCCCTTTAAACGTTTCACGTTCGGCGCGGCCCACCTCGGCGTACACCTCTTTGATCGGGATGTTGTTCGCAACAGCCACCCGTCTGCAATCCTCGTATTCCGGGGTCAATACCTCCCCTGTCGGGGTCGTCACCTTCTTTACTTTTACCTCGCCCCAGCGGGTGGGAACCGTGCCGGTTTCTCGGGGTAGGGTCCAGCGCTGCTCCGTACGGAAACGCAGGCCGATGGCCGTGGTCTCGCTTAATATGCATTCCTTGATCGCCAGAGCCGCAGCCCGGTCGCAGATCACCCGCAACAGGAAGCCGGGCCGTCCCTTTTTCATTTGGATGGGGATCAGGGCCACGTCCAGGGCGTTTAGGGCAAAGAGTTGTTCGCTGAGATAGGGAAAGGTTTCCGGCGACCAGTCGTCCAGATGGGTTTCGATAACTTCCACCTCCTGGATCTCGGCCACGGACTGGGCGGTGCCGAGGATCAGGCGCAACAGATTGGGCTGACCATTGGCCAGCTCCTGGCTGCCAGCCCCGTAGCCCACAGCGGTCATGGTCATGGGCGGCATGGGACCATAGCCGGTGGCCAGGGCCTTGACGATGGCGGCGCCGGTGGGGGTGACCAGTTCCTGGCTCAGCTCGACCCCGTAGGTGGGAACTCCTTGCAGCAGCTCGCACACCGCGGGTGCGGGCAGGGGCAGCAGGCCATGGGCGCACTGGACCCAGCCTTGCGGCATGGGCAGGGGGGTGCAATGCAGGCGGGTGATCTTTAGGGCATCGAGGCCGATGGCCGCGCCGACTATATCAACAATAGAGTCGATACCGCCCACCTCATGGAAATGCACCGTATCCACCGGCTTGCCATGCACCTTGGCCTCGGCCTCGGCCAGCAGGGAGAAGATGGAAAGCGCTGTTGCCTTGACCGGTTCCGCGAGGCGGCTTGCGGTGATGAGCTGTTGGATATCCCCCAAGGTGCGGTGGTGATGGCTTTCTGCGCTTTGGACCGTGAGGGTGGTGGCGGCGATGGCCCCGCAGATCTTTTTGCCCACGGTCAGGGTATAGCCGTCAAGGTCGAGCAGGGCGAGCTGGCTGCGTAACTCCTCGATGGGCAGCCCGGCATCGAGCAGGGCGCCAAGGAACATGTCGCCGCTGATCCCGGAAAAACAATCGATATAGGCGATGGTGCGGGGGTTAGTCATTTTTCTCCGTTGGGCCATCGTCTGGAAAGGTTCGCTTGCTGTAATGGGTGAGCCAGGCGAGAATCCGTTTGTGGTAGAAGGCATACGGGATGGCGATCAGGGCTGAGATCGCCAGGAGAATCACAAATTTCAGATAGTCGCCCTGATAAATTTCTGCCCCCTGGAAAGAAAGGAGCAGGGTGCCAGGGATTCGACCCACCACGGTGATGAACAAAAATACCGGCATCGGCATGTGGCTCATGCCCAGCAGATAGGCCAGGGAGTCTTTGGGAAAGCCGGGCAGGAGGAAGAGGACAAAGGGGATGGCGAAATCTCCCTTGCTGACCAGATGGTTGAAGCGCTTATAGATGGCGGTATGTTCCAGGCGGCGGCGGACCAGATCGCTCAGCAGACGGCCGACCATGAAGGCCAGCCAAGAGCCGATGGTAAGCCCGATGGTGGAATAGACAAAGGACGGCAGGGCGCCGAAGAGGTAGCCGCCCAAGATGCCGCTTGCCTCGCCGGGGATGGGCGCGACAACGACTTGAAGAACCTGGAGGGTGATGAAGATAAGCGGGGCAAAGACGCCCTTGGCCAGGATGGCCTCCCGGAGCTGCTCCCCGTGTTGCCGCGAATTTTGTAAGTAGTGAAGAACTTTGCCAAAGATGTTGTCCGGCTGGAAGGCATAGAGGGTAACGGCCCCAATCCCGGCCAGGATGAGAACAAGGTAGAAGACGCGGCTTTTTAAAAATCTGGTCATGTGGGGAACCGGAGGCCGGGGACAAGTGGTCTGCCCCGGAGAAAGGCGTCCGCGCTCATCCGCTTGCTGCCTTCAAGTTGTACCTCGCCGAGGCGCAGATACCCTTCGCCCGTGGCCACCACCAGCCCATTCTTGTTGGCCCTGCACAGGGTGCCGGGCGTCTCGCGGACAGGCTCGATAATCACCTGCGGGGCAAAAAGGCGCAGCCATTTGCCCTCCAGGGTGGTGTGCGCCATGGGCCAGGGGTCCAACCCTCTGATCTGGCAGCTGATTTCCTTGGCCGATCTCTGCCAGTCGATAGGGCTCAACTCCTTAGTGAGAGGGGGCGCCGGGGTGGCCAGGCTGTCGTCCTGTTTCTGCGGGGGGAGGCTTCCGGCCTTGAGCCGTTCCAGGGCCTCGATGAGCAGCCTGCCTCCGAGGTCGGCCATCTTCACGGCCAGGGTGCCTGCGGTGTCATCGGGTTGGATGGTCAGGCTCCCAGGCAGGAGGATGTCGCCGGTGTCCATGCCCTCGTCCATCTGCATGATGGTGATCCCGGTTTCCGTGTCGCCGTTCAATACCGCCCACTGGACCGGCGCCGCACCCCGATATTTGGGGAGGAGTGAACCGTGCACGTTGATGGTACCTAGGCGCGGTAGGCTGAGCACCGGCCCGGTCAGGATGCGGCCATAGGCCGTCACCACCATGAGATCCGGCTGATAGCTGCGCAGCTCCTCAAGAAACTCAGGGGTTCTGACTTTGATCGGTTGGAGAACCGGGATGCCTGCGGCCAGGGCCAGCTCCTTGACCGGCGGCGGGCTCAGCTTGCGGCCCCTGCCCTTGGGCTTGTCCGGCTGGCAGACCACGGCGACCACCTCTTCCCCGTGGTCGAGAAGCGCCTGGAGCGAAGGCACGGCAAACTCCGGGGTGCCCATGAAGATGATGCGGTACTGAGCTGCCACCGGTTATTTCCCCTCTTCCGCCTTGAGCATTTTTTTAATCTTCTTTTTATAGAGCGTCCGTTTGAGGGAGCTGATCCGGTCGATGAACAGGGTGCCATTGAGGTGATCAAGCTCGTGTTGGATCACCCGGGCGTAATAGCCTTCCGCCTCGAAACTCAGCGGCTGGCCGCTGATGTCCTGGGCTTCTACCCAGATCTTGGCATAGCGGGGCACGTTGCTGCAATACTCCCGCACGCTGAGGCAGCCTTCCTCGTCGATCTCTTGGCCCTCGCCCTTGATGATCTTGGGGTTGGCCAGCACGATCAGCTCCCTGGGGGCATCCTTGGGCGAGATATCAATGACGCAGAGCTGTAGGGAGATGTTGATCTGCGGGGCGGCAAGGCCAACGCCGGGAGCGTCGTACATGGTCTCCGCCATATCGGCCACCAGCTTTTCAAGCTCGGGGCCGAAATCGGTCACCGGCTTGGCGGTGTCCTTGAGGATGGGAAAGGGGTAGGTGACGATCTCTCGTAATGCCATGGTATGATCCTTAACTATGGTTGATGCGTAACGTGTTTTTTGCTCAATTCCAGCATCAAGCTGGGGAATTACATTTTGCAGCGGCGCAGGTTCTTAATATCCACTAAACAAAAAATCAAGCGCTGCGACGATTTCGGCCCTGCGATCAGCCAGGGAGCCAACTTTTTTCCCCAGAAGGCGCATTGGAATACCGGCAAGTTCGGCAGTGGACATGACCACCTCGGTCTGCCCGACCGTGAATCTGGGATTGAGGTGTTGTGCTGCCTTGCCCATGGCCGAGGCATTGACGAGCGGAACCACCACGCGGGAGGTAAGGCCGTCCAGCAGGCCGGTCTGCACGTCCAGCAGATAGGGGATTTCTTCCCGGCTTGCCGGGTTGGGGTTTTCGTACACATCGAGCTGCGCCATCAGAACCGCCTGAGCCCATCGCTGAATACTCCGTGCCTTTCGATGCGGGAGTTGTATTCGTCTATGGCCTCGAGATTTTCCGCAAGCCACTTGCGGCGCTGTTCTTCCCGCAGAACTTCAGCCAGCCGCTGCTCAAGGGCCTGGGAAAGATTGATGTGGTTCTCTTTCGCCAGTCGCAGCAAGTCACTGTTGATACTGAGATTGGCAGATTTTTTAGGAGCAGCCAGATCAAAAAGTGTTGCCTGCATTGTTGCCTCCATATGCGCATTGTTTATGCGCATAATTGTATCTTCTGTGGCATGTGATGGCAAGAAAAAAGCGTGTGGCGTGTGGCGCGGGGAATAAACACGGTCCACATTGTCATAAGCCCCTTCATAGACCAGGCTAAGACCTACAGGGCAATCATGTCCCTACAACATACTCTCCGGATCAACGTCCACCGCCAAATTCACCGCTCCAGCCAGCCGGGCGTGTTCCTGTTCCAACTCCAGACAGAGGCTGTGCAGCTCTTCAAGATCCGGCCCTTTGAGCAGGATCTGCCAGCGAAATCTGCCCCGCAACCGGGCCAAGGGGGCAGGGGCTGGGCCGAGGATGGAGGTTTTTTTATAGCGGCGCAGCGTTTTGCCCTTGGCGGCCAGGGCCATGGCCCGGCCTTGCACTGCCTCTTCCTGTTCGCCGTCAAGAACCAGGTTGATGAGGCGGCTGAAGGGCGGATAGCCCAGGGCTTTGCGCAGTCCGGTTTCTTTTGCAAAAAAACGGAGGTAATCGTGGTCGCGGGCTGCGGCAATGCTGTAGTGGCCGGGCTGGTGGGTCTGGACGATGACCTTGCCCGGCTGCTCGCCCCGCCCGGCCCGGCCGGTCACCTGGGCCAGGAGCTGGAAGGTGCGCTCGCCTGCCTTGTAATCGGGCATACCCAGCCCGGCATCGGCCCAGACGATGCCCACCAGGGTGACATGGGGGAAATGATGGCCCTTGGTGATCATCTGGGTGCCCACCAGGATGTCCACCTCCCGGTCATGCACCGCCCGGAGGATACGGAGGAAATCCTGGCGGTTGCGGGTGGTGTCGTGGTCGAGCCGGGCGATGCGGGCCTTGGGGAACATCCCCGCAAGTTCCTCTTCGATGCGTTCCGTGCCGAAACCGATGGGCGCCAGATTGATGGAGCGGCAATTGGTGCAGACCGTGCGGCTGTTGGTGGCAAAGCCGCAGTAATGGCAGACCAGTTCGCCTCGGCCCTTGTGCAGAGTCAGGGTTATCCGGCAATGGGGGCATTGCACCGCCTGGCCGCAGTCGGAACAAAGCATGCAGCCGGCAAAGCCGCGGCGGTTTAAAAAGACGAGGCTTTGCTCCTGCCGGGCCAGGGTCGCCCGCAGCGCCTGTTTGAGTTGCGGGCTAAAAAGCGGCGGTCGGCCGGAGACCGTGTTCACCGCCTGGAGATCGACCAGCTCCACCTGGGGCAGGGGCCGGTTTTCTATCCGGCTCGGCAGGCTGAGCAGGGTGTATTTGCCGTTGAGCGCGTGCTGGTAGCTGGCCAGGGATGGGGTGGCCGAGCCGAGCAGCACCGTGGCTCCGCCCTGGCTGCCCCGGAGCAGGGCCAAGTCGCGGCCCTGGTAGCGCAGGCTGTCTTCCTGCTTGTAGGCGCCGTCGTGTTCCTCATCGACGATGATCAGGCCGGGGTCGGCCAGGGGAGCGAAGATGGCGGAGCGGGCGCCGATCACGATGCGCGCCTCCCCGGAAACCACCCGCTGCCATTGGTCAAAACGCTCCCCCCTGGCCAGGCCGCTGTGGAGCAGGGCCACGGTTTCGCCGAAACGGGAAAGAAAATGCGCCTCCAGCTGTGTGGCCAGGGCGATCTCCGGCACCAGCACCAGGACGCTGCGGCCCAAGGCCAGGGTGGTTTCCGCAGCCTGGAGGTAGACCTCGGTCTTGCCGCTGCCGGTGACGCCGTGCAGGAGGAAGGCCGCGTATTTTTTTTGGGCGATGGTCGGGTTCAGTTGGGCAAGGGCGTTCTCTTGGTCCGTGGTGAGTTGGGCGGGCCTGGGATAAAAAAGCGGGGTTTCGCCAAAGGGGTCGCGGTACACCGGACGTTCCGTCAGGCGGATGAGGCCCATTTCGGCCAGGGAGGCGAGGGCTTTTGCCGCGCCGCTGTAAGCCTTGGTTAGCTCCCGGCGGGGAAGCGCCTGCGTCGAATCGGCCCACATCTCCTCAATGAGGGCGAGGGTCTTTTTCTCCGAGGGCTTGAGGCTGGCGAGGATTTCCGGGGCAAGCGGTTCTGGAGCAAGGAGTACGCAGGTTTCCGTTTTTTGACCGATGGTCGCCCCGGAGATAATCTGTTCCACCGAGATCAGCCCCTGCTCACCCCATTGTTCGATGAGCCGCCTTTCCTTGCCCCGCCAGAGCTTACGCACGGTGGCGGCGCTCAGTTTTTTGTTGGCCAGCAGATTGGCGAGCCAGGGATAATCCAGGGCAAGCTGGGGCTGTTCAACGAGAAAATAATGCCGCCCTGCCTCGGTAACATTGAGTTGGCGGCCGCTTTGCGAGGTGAGCCCGCCGGGCAACGCGCCCCGGATCACCTCGCCGATGGGATAATGATAGTAGCGGGCCACCCAGCGAAAAAATGGAACCAGGGCTTCCGGGAAAACCGGGAAAGCATCGAGAATCTCGGTCACTCGTTTGAGCCGGAACTCGGGCTTTTCTTCGCTTAGGGCCAGCACATAGCCGGTGAGCAACCGCTTGCCCAAGGGAACCAGTACCCGTTGCCCTGGGACGGGAATCTCCCCGCTGGTCGGGACGGCATAGGTCAGGGTCTGCGGCAGGGGCGCGGCTACGGCGATTTCAAGATAGGTGGGGGATGCGGACATGGGGCCTGTGGGTGGATTGTGAGGGGTTGGCCGTATGGCTCGGTAGAAAACGGGCGACCCGGAAGCTCTGTCTCAGCGCCGCCGTGCCGCAAAGATTGATGGATTTGGAAAAAGTCGGAAATCGCGATATCCCGTCATTCCGGCGAAGGCCGGAGGTAAGCGAGCGGAGCGAGACTCCGATCCAGTCTTTTAGGGCAATTGCAGCAAGGCTGGACCCCGGACTCCGCCGGGGTGACGACTTCTTACGAATACGAAGCCGTTGAAATTAAGCCGTTGTAGCAAAATAGTATCGCCATCAGGATGGCCAAAACGGCATAAAGAGCCGTAACGAACTGGTCAAGAAAACAGAGATTATTTCGCAACGGCTCCTAAAAATCCGCGCAGACTTCCTTGATGTGTTTCTTGAACTCCTTGCATACCACGGGATGCCGCAGGGCATAGGCGACAATGGCCTTGAGGTAGCCGAGCTTGTCTCCGGCGTCGAAGCGGGTGCCGGTGAATTCATAGGCATACATGGGCCGCTGTTTGGCCAGGGCCAGCAGGGCGTCGGTGAGCTGGATCTCCCCGCCGTGGCCTGGGGTGGTTTTTTCGAGCATGGCAAAAATTTCTGGGGTCAGCAGATAGCGGCCGATGATTGCCAGGTTGGAGTCGGTGGTGCCAGGGGCGGGTTTTTCCACCATGCGGTCTATCTGATACACCCCCTCGCGGAGTTGGGTTCCCTCCACGATCCCGTACTGGTTGGTTTCCTCGGCGGCCACCTTTTGGATGGCCACGATGGGGGCATCCAGTTCTTGGTGCAGGTTGAGCATTTGCTGGCAGCACGGCACCTTGCTCAAGACCAGATCGTCGCCCAGCAGCACCAGGAAGGGTTCGTCGCCAATGACATTTCGGGTGGTCCAGATGGCGTGGCCCAGACCCAATGGTTTTTTCTGGCGGACCGTGGTAATGTCGATGAGGTTTGAGATGTGGTTGATCTCTTCGCAGAGCGCATCCTTGCCCTTTTGCCGGAGGATGGTGTCGAGTTCGAAATCGTAGTCAAAATGATTTTCAATGGCGGATTTGCCCTGGCTGGTGACAAAAACGATCTCTTCGATCCCGGAGGCGACCACCTCTTCGACAATGTATTGGATGGTCGGCCGGTCGACGATGGTGAGCATTTCCTTGGGGATTGCCTTGCTGGCAGGGAGAAAACGGGTGCCCTTGCCGGCCACCGGGATAACAGCTTTGCGTACGTTCATAGGAGACCCGTTGCTGAGTGTTTTTCTGAAAAAAGGATAACGTTTTAAGTATGGCATATCACATAGCCAAAGACAACCGCTTGTTCAAGGGAATAATGATCACCCGTCGGGACGTATGCATTTTTTCGTAAAAAAAATAGAAGAAACCATTCGCCGTGAGGGGCTACTTGTCGCCGGAGAGCGCTGTGTCGTGGCCGTTTCCGGGGGGCCTGATTCCATGGCCTTGCTTCAGGTCTTGGCGCAATTGGCCCCGGCCCTTGATCTTTTTCTGGTGGTTGCCCATGTGGACCATGGCCTGCGGCCTTCGGAAGCTGAGGCGGAAGCGCGCTTGGTGCAGGAAGCGGCCCAGGCCTTGGGGTTGGCCTATGAGTGCTGCCGGGTGGCGGTTGCCGCCCATGCCAAGGAGCATGGACTGTCCCGGGAGCATGCTGCCCGGAATCTGCGCTACGGATTTCTGGAGGAGGTGGCGGCGCGGCACTTGGCCACGAAGATTGCCGTGGGCCATACGGCGGATGATCAGGCCGAGGAGATCTTGCTGCGGCTTATCCGGGGTACTGGCCGCGCGGGTCTGACCGGGATGGCGAGGCTGCGCGATGGCCTTGTGGTCCGGCCTTTTTTGGAGATAACCAAGGCCGAGATTCTTGGCTATCTTGCCGCAGAACACATCCCCTATTGCCTCGACAGCTCTAACTGGGAGCGGATTTACCTGCGCAATCGCATCAGGCTTGATCTGCTTCCCTATCTCAAGGAGCATTTTAACCCCAATATCGGCAATTCCCTGCGGGAAACAGCGGCGATTTTACAGGGGGAAGAAGAGCTGCTGGCCGGGATGGCTGACCAGGCTTATGCTCAAGTGGTTAAAGCAGAGCAGGGCGAATCTGCCGGGTTGAGCATCCAACTGGTGGATTTTTTGCGGCAGCCCTTGGCCATCCGGCGGCGCATCCTGGAAACAGCCTGTTGGCACATGGGCTGTCGGCCAGCGTTTAAGCAGATTGCCCAGCTGCTCTCCCTGGCTGAAACCGGGGCCGAGGGCGCAGGCTTGCATCTGGCCCGTGGCTTAAGGGTTGGCAAGGCAGAGGGGCGGCTGGATTTTCTTTATCCCCAGGGGCGGCAGGCTGTGCGCGGCAATCTTTCGGGGGCGGGGACGGAAGAGGTGCCTTTTGCCAGGGAGCTTTCCGGTCCGGGCGAGTATCCCCTCGTTGCCATTGGGGCAATGGTCACGCTCCGCATTATGACAGCGCTTCCCGAGGGCTGGGAAGCGCAAGCCCCTGCGACCCTGTACTGCGATGCCGACAAGGTTTGTTTTCCCTTGATGGTTCGGTCTTTCCAGGTGGGAGACCGGTTTCACCCCCTGGGGGCGCCGGGCCGGAAAAAAGTCGGCGATTTTTTCACCGATCAGAAGATTCCCCTGGTCCAGCGGAGACGGGCGCCTATCCTGACGGACCAGGAAGGAATCATCGCCATCCTCGGCATGCGCCCTGACCAACGGGCGACCATTAGCCCTAGCACCAAAAGGATTCTCTCCGTCAGTCTGCACCCTCTGCCCAGCGGTGAAAATGGCTTTACTGGAAAAGCGATACATGGTAAGTAACGTGCCACTGCGAACATGAAAACCCGAGGGCGGGTAGCTCAGTTGGATAGAGTGTTGGCCTCCGAAGCCAAAGGTCGTGGGTTCGATCCCCGCTCCGCCCACCATAAAATATAAGGAATCAGTCATAAAAGGCTGGTTCCTTTTTTTTGTTGATATGCTGTTTGGGGCAAGAAAAATCTGTCTCGCCTCTCACTTTTTATCCGTCTGGGATGCGCGATTTGTCCCATGAATTGCTTTGCTTCCTTTCCGGCCTCCGTTATAATCAAAAAATAAGGGGCGTTACAGGAGTTTCGCCTGCGGGATAACCAGGGGAAAAGCCGCACATGGCAAGTGCTACGAAATGATGGAGCCTGATCCTAATATGAAGGTGCTGGTGGTTGACGATTCGCTGGTCATGCGGAAGATCATCACCAATCACCTGCGGGCCTTGGGATATGCCAATATCCTTGAGGCGGAAAATGGGGAAAAGGCGTTGCAAATTTTGGAGAAAGAACAGGTGGGCCTGATTTTTTCCGACTGGTGCATGCGGGTAATGCACGGCATTGAGGTGTTGCGCAGTGTTCGGAAAAATGAGGCCACCAAGGATATTCCCTTTATCATGGTGACGGCCGAGGCCCAGCCGCATTTGATTCTTGAGGCGATTCGGGCCCAGGTCAGTGATTATGTGGTCAAGCCCTTTACCAGGGAGAATCTGCGGGAGAGCATCGAGAAGGTTTTTACCCTAGGCCCGGCGACTGGCTGAAGGCCGCAACAATTTTTCATGAAGTCATCATGCAGAGTGGTTTCCCGTAAAGATTTGCCCGCGGATACACATCACTCGTCAAGCTCGGTCAACGGCTCCCCCCAAACGTCATCTTCTGGATTTTCTGTCTGGCAACAGCCCGGGACTTCATCGTCCTGATCAGCAGAATCATCGAACAGCACGCCTTCGTCTGGTGGGGAGATGGCGGCAAGATCGATCTCATGCCAGGCGTCGAGGGTAATTTCTTCGGTTGCCCCATCGTCATGCTGGAGTTCAACAATCCCTTCCTCCTCGTCAACGGTGACCACGAAGAAGCGGGCGCCATCCTCGATGGCCTCGTACCAGTTGCCTTCAATGGGTTCAGTGTCGGTCGGCATGGGGTTTTCCGTCCGGGGAAAGCGAGGTATCGTTACATGAAGAGGCAATCCTCCCGCCAGCTACAGTCTTCCTGGCTGCAATGCTCCAGGGCCGAGCCGAAACAGGGGAAGTTGCCTTCTTTTTCTTGGATGGCGCGGATGAGATCCTCTTTTTTCATCTTGCCGGGCTTGAGGCCAAGCTCTTTTGCCTTTGTTTTGATGTCGGTCATTTTCATGGAAAACCTCCGTGGATGTTGAGAATAATGCGGTAAATCCGTATCGTTAAAGGCAAGGATTCATGCTGAGCACAGGGCAGTGGGCGGTTTTGATCACCCGCTCGGTAACGCTGCCGAACAGGGCTTTTTCCATCCCTTTGCAGGTCTGGGTGCCGATCATGATCAGGTCGCAGCCTTGGGCCTCGGCATGGCGGACGATCTCTTTCGGGACATTGCCGTTGAGCACCGCGCTGGCATGGGGGACGTCCTTGGCCATGTTTTCGGTGACGAATTCCGTCATCTTGCGTTTGGCCCGTTCAAGCAGGTCTTTTTCCAGATTCTCCAGGGGCAGGTGGGGCACCGCAAATCCGGCATAGGCATCAAGACTTTCCACCACAAAAACCACCTCTATGGCCGCCCCGAATTTGCGGGCAATCATGGTGGCCGCTTGCAACACCCGGTTTGAATGTTCGGAAAAATCCGTGGGGACCAGAATTTTTGTGATGTTGTTCATGGCCGAGTCTCCCTTGGGCGAGGTGTTGGATCGGTCTAGCGGGGGCCTTATGGCCTGGTGCTAGCCACTACAAATGGGGTGCTGCGAACGGCAATGCTTTTTTTCTTGACCCAGATTCTGGCCATGGGAACCACGTCGCCGTCCATGGTGACGATGTTGGCCAGCTCCTCAACGAAGGAGATATCTTGGGTGTTGAATTCGTAATAAAAGGTGTTGTCGCTGTAAGGGTCGACCACCAGGATGATTTTTTGCGGGTTGGTAGGATGTTTCTGGGGCGCGCCGGAAAAGGCGATGTGGGTGTCGCGCAGGCATTTTTCATCGCTGGGGCGTTGGTACACCTGGATTTCAAAACGAATTACCGCCTGGGGGAAATTGGAGAGGGGCATGGCTGACCTCTGCACCGTGTGCTGATTGCCGTGTCGGCAACAACCGTATCGAAGCTCTTATCTCATAGTATACAGATTCTCCGGGGTGAATCAAAAAATAAAGTGGCCGGGCGCAATTTTTCGCAAACCTCCCCGGCCAGGGCTGGCAGGCTCTATTTCTTAACCGGAATCGGGCGCATGGCATCGTCAACCGCGACAAAGGTGAAAAGCCCCTCGATGGCCTTTTCCCTGGTCTCGTCGTACATCTGCTCAAGATACACGGTTACCCGCACCTGGATGCTGGTGTTGCCGACCTTGACCACCTGGCCGACCAGCTCGACAAAGGTTCCGGCCGGGATCGGGGTCTTGAAATCGATGCGGTCCGAGCAGACCGTGACGGTCTTTTGCCGGGAAAAGCGGGTCGCGGTGATAAAGGCCGCTTCGTCCATCCACTGGAGGGCCGTGCCGCCGAACAGGGTGGCGTAGTGGTTGGTGGTGTTGGGGAAAACCGCCTTGG
>CAYTVV010000051.1:0-20061 GCA_964441875.1 uncultured Desulfurivibrio sp. | reverse complement strand
ATGACCGGCAAGCTGGGGGATGTGATGAAGGAGTCGGCCACTGCCGCGCTGACCTACATCCGCTCCCATGCCAAGGAACTGGGGGTAGATGAAGCAATCTTCGCCAAGATCGACCTGCATATCCACGTGCCCGAGGGCGCCATCCCCAAGGACGGGCCTTCAGCCGGGGTGGCCATGGTCACCGCCCTGACCTCGCTGCTTACCGGGCGGACGGTGAGCAAGGACATGGCCATGACCGGGGAGATCACCCTGCGCGGCGATGTGCTGCCGGTGGGCGGGATCAAGGAAAAGGTCTTGGCTGCGGTGCGGGCCGGGATCAAGGAGATTGTTCTGCCTGCCCTTAATGAGAAGGATGTGGTGGAGATTCCGGATAACGTGAAAGAGGATGTTCGGTTTCATCTGGTGCAGGATATTAAGGAAGCGCTTGGTTTGCTGTTGGCCAAGGAGTGATAGGGGTTAGCGGCAAGCATGGAGATTCTTTTCTGTTCGACATCGGCACGCGGACAGCGTATTATTGGGCAGATACGCAGTGACGACATTAGCAAGTGAGGGCATGACCATGCAAACGGCGAAACAAGAGGTGGAGGAGTTGTTGAAGCAGCTCCCCGACGACAGCACCCATGAGGATATTCAGTATCATCTCTACGTGCTTGAAAAAATCCGGAAAGGCCAGGACGACATCAATCAGGGAAGAACCAGCGGTCACGCCGAGGCCAAAGAACGGTTGAAGAAATGGCTGGGTCACTGATCTGGTCGGAACAGTCCCTCGGAGATATAGAGGCCATCGGCGAATACATCAGCCGTGACTCTCCCCAGCATGCCCGCCGCGTTGTCGAAGAGATTGTTGTCACGGCGGAACTTCTTGCTTCTCAGCCCATGATGGGCCGACCGGTGCCGGAAACCGGCTCCCCTCAGATTCGCGAACATTTCATCTATAGCTACCGACTCATCTACGAAGTCCGGGGAGAAACGATCTATATCCTGGGCGTGATCCACGGCAGGCGGTTGCTGGAATCCATTGATGGTCGTTTTGATGCTGGTTGAGGTGGTCGCTGAATTCAAAACCATGCGCCAGTCTTGCTATGAGAAAACTGGGGAGTGTCCCTAATTTTACTCTAATTTTACTCAAAACCATGCGTATGAAGTGAGTTCTGTATACTGTCCCCGGAATTCTCCAATGTTTTAAGTACGTCCCCGTTGACATCTATGGCCTTCCCGCGTAGCGCCGCCGAGCTTCCCGCGGTCAGGTTGACCCGTTTGCTAGGTAATATTTATCATTATTTCAGTATGTTATTGGTTTTTGATTGTTTAATGTGAAAGAGATTTGGCAACCGGCTTTCAACCCTCTTTCGCAAATTATCATTCACTTCTATGTCAGCTAGAAATTTGTCTACTGCGTCATAAAAATCTTGTACAAATAGATTTAACCCCAACACTGCTAAGTCAGGGTGTTTGGCTGGCTCATAGAAATGTTTTAGGCAGTTTGGTTTGTAGACAATTTTTTTACATTCATTTTTTTTGCTCATGTCAGACTCAGCGCAATAAGTATGAACGATGCCGCACCGAGCGCCATATAGATCTTCTTTGTCATACTGATAGGGCTGTTCTGGCGCCGTTTTCATATATATTTCGACCCATTCTTTGAAGTCAGATCTGCCAACTTTTTGTTTTGCCTCGGGCATGTTCAAATACGCCATTGCATCCATGGCGCAATACGTCAGAATGATAGCACCAGTTGGTGCATTGTTTTTCATACACACATGAATGTCGTTGCCGATACAGTCAGCTATGACTTCTTTGAATAAATCCATACATTCTCCAGAAAATAACAAATTGTAAATGTCATATGTTTTGAAGCCCAACGTCGTGATCAGCGGTGGCGCCAATGAACTTGCCGCGTCAGCGTCGCCAACGTTAACGCCATCCGCTGAATTACATTGTTATGCGTTTTTATAGTTTTGAAGTTAATTTATTAATAATTTCTTTAATTTGTTCCCTGTCATATCTGTTGAAAATTTCATTTGTTATTTCTTCTAATTTTTCTGGGTTAAGTTCATATGCCGATTTAACCAATTCTTTTCCTAGGGCACTCATGAACTCTTGGACAGGAAATTCTATTGATTTATAAAATGATTCTAAATTCTTATAGGAAAATTCTTCTTCGGTGGAAAAACTAGGGATGTTTTTGGTCTCAGTATCGATATTGAGAGAATGCTTAATATTGTTATTTACGATTCTCAATCTGTTTGTTTCTTGGTAGCCAATCAATTTTTTTATTTCAACACCATTTGTTCTTAGGTGGCTGACCAATATGTCCCAACGAAATAGGTCTCTTGAATTTATTTTAGGAAATGCAATTTCAACTATTTCCTTTATTGCCTTTTCGACGGTTTTAAATAGGAATATTATTCTCATTTCCGACAAGGAGAGAAGAACATCTTCGTTTGAATGAATGGAATAAGCATTTTCTCCAAACTCGTCAAATGCTCTCAACTCTTCTTCTGAAGGCTGGATTCCTTCTTCAAAAGTTAAGGCATTTATTTTTTCAGCAATTAGTTCACTTTTTTCGCTCTCTTTTTTAATTTGTTCTCTTATCGCTGTTGACGCAATTTCGTATGCTTTATCGAAGGAGTCTCGAATGGATTCAGAAATACCTATGATCGCTATTTTGTCTCGATAACATTTCTTTTTCAACTTATCTCGAAGGGTAGTTCGTTTCATAGGTTTTCTCAATTTTTAGGAGGGGAGGGGGACGTTGTTGATTTGTTGACTAACTATACATCTGCCATTAGCAGAGAGAGCAAAAGGGGCAGGCTACCTTTTCACTCGCAAGCCTGCTGCTCGTTTCCTCTTTCCATGCTCGAACCATCCAGAACAATCCGCACCTTCTCCACCAGATGATCCGGAAAGTAGCTTTCTTTTGCCTTGCGCAGGCCGGGAATCCCAAGGTCCTGCTCCCTGTTGACATAGCTAAATCCAGCAAGATTGTCTCTGGCAAACCACTGGTTGATCAACTGGGCCAAGCCGTGAAACTGGGGCATGGCCTTCTCGAAATGGGTGACTGCGGTTGAGGGATTGAGCGCCTCGCCCACGGTGAACGCCTCGATTCTCCCCGCAATCCGAATGGCGCCGCCGGTCAGGGGCAATTCTCCGTAGTGGAGCAGGGTCTCTTCTATTGCCTGATCTTCCCCGCGCAATCCCGGTTCGATCTTGCACTCCCGGTCGGTGCACCAGCGGCCTTGCATGGCCAGGCATTCAGGAATGGTTTCCGGGGTGATGATCTCGTATTGGCAGTCGTACGCGGCCAGGCACTGGTTGATGTGATTCCGTTTCCTGGTGAAATATCTGCCGGCAAGGGTGGCGAGGGTTTCCCTGCGGTAGACATAATCGGCATTGTCCCGGTCCTCGACCACCATTGCTCCGGGCGGCAGGGCTGCATCCGTGAGTTTTTCCTTGGGGAAGCGAGTCGCTTCCGAAATCCTGCTGCTGTATGCATCGAAAACCTCGGCCAGGGATACTGGTCCCACGGGGTTTCCCAGGAGAACCATCCCCGTCTTTGTCTCGGCAAAAAAGAGGAGGGATTCCCTGAACTCGTCGATCCAGATCGGTCGGGTGTGCCGCCAGGCAAAGAGATTGGTGAAGGTCAGCTCCGAGATCATCGGGGGAAACCGCCTGAGATATTCGGTAACGAACAGTCGGTCATCTAGGGTGAGCGGGCGCAGGTTCATGGGGCTCCTGTGAAGGTGTGGGATAGGATCAGTATAGAGGCGTCGCAGGATTCTCGCAATTGATTCCCTTGCCAAGGGCGTGTTGCTTTTCTTGCAAATACGGAGAAATCCGTATAGATTGTCTGGTTTGTTGCTGGGCGGCGTTATTGGTCCGGCGATTAAATACGTCATGCCCGAATGCTTTCGTCGGGCATCCATCCTCTTGCCCTCTGGATTCCCGCCTTCGCGGGAATGACGGCCTACATAAGTAATAGTGAAAAACATCGGAGGGCAACCCTCCTAGAAAAAGGTGAACAGATGGAAGTGGTGCTTGCCAAGAACGCAGGCTTTTGCATGGGGGTGCGCAGGGCGGTTGATACCACCCTCGGCATGGTCCAGAAGGGCGAAACAACCATTGCCACCTTTGGTCCCCTAATCCACAACCCGCAGGTTCTGAAGCTTCTTGAGGAGCAGGGGGTGAGAATTCTTACCGAGATTCCGGCCCAGGCAACCGGGTCCATTATCATCCGGGCCCACGGCATCCCTCCTGACGAGAAAAAGAAGCTTGAGGCCACCGGGGCCAGGGTGGAGGATGCCACCTGCCCACGGGTGCTCAAGGTGCAGGCCATCATCGCCAGATACAAGAAAGAGGGCTTTGCCACGGTGATCATCGGCGACCGGGACCACGCCGAGGTGGAAGGGCTCATGGGTTATGCCGGCAACACCGGGCAGGTGGTGAACAGCGAGGCGGATGTCGCGGCCCTGCGGCTTGATGGGCCTTACATCATAGTCAGCCAGACCACCCAGGATGAGCATCTTTTTGAAAGGCTCAAGGAAGCGATTCTGCAAAAATATCCTCAAGGCGAGGTGTTCAATACCATCTGCGACTCCACCCATAAACGGCAGGAAGAGGTGCGCCAGCTCTGCCATGAGGTTGAGGCGTTGGTGGTGGTGGGTGGCAAGACCAGCGCCAACACCAAGCGGTTGGGGGAGATTGCCGAAAGCCTTGGCTGCCCGGTGTTCATGGTGGAGTCGGAAACGGATATTGAGCCGCAGGCCCTGGCAAACTATGGACGGGTAGGGGTTACGGCTGGGGCCTCCACCCCGAACTGGGTGATCAGCCGGATCGTGGAAGTGTTGGAGAATATAACGGCGAAGACGCCTTGATGGACTCTTGCACCCAAAGGGTATAAGTTTCGTTTGAGCAGGCAAGCTGCTCAACTCAGCTTTAACAAGTCAGAAAATACCACATGCCGTCACCCCGGCGAAGGCCGGGGTTCAGTTTTTTTGAATGGTTGCAGCAACGCTGGACCCCGGCCTTCGCCGGGGTGACATGTTGTTACGAGTTTGTCAGTTTTGAGAGGGAAAGAATAATGCTGAGTTGGTTTAAGAAAAAAATCGGCGGCGCCCAGGCATTGCCGCCGGAGCAGGGCGCTGGGCCAGAGTCCGCTGTCCCTGTCGCAGAAGCCTCGGGGCAGCAGGAGGATGGGGTCAGCTTTTTTCTGCGGCTCAAGGATGGCCTGTCCCGAACGCGGAAAACCTTTGTCCGCCAGATAGATGCGCTTTTCCTCGGCAAGAAAAAGATCGACGCCGAGCTGCTCGATGATCTGGAAGAGATTCTGATCATGGCGGATATCGGCGCCAGCACCACTCAGGAGCTGCTTGATAAAACCAGGGAGCAGGTGCGGCGCAACGAATTGGCGGATGGGCAGGCCCTTAAAAAAGCGCTCAAGGAGATGATCCTCGGCTATCTGCGCAATGCGGACCGGCCTGCGGATCTTGCCCCACCGGCGCAAGGCCCCTTTGTCGTCATGGTGCTGGGGGTCAATGGGGTGGGCAAGACCACTACCATCGGCAAGCTGGCCCATAAGTTCACCCAGGCCGGGCAGAAGGTCCTGCTGGTGGCTGCCGACACCTTTCGGGCTGCGGCCAGCGAACAGCTGCAAATCTGGGGCAAACGGGTCGGGGTGGAGGTTGTGGCCCAGCAGGCCGGGGCAGACCCGTCCTCCGTGGTGTTCGATGCCCTGGATTATGCCAAGCCGCGCAACTTTGACGTGGTGCTGGTGGACACGGCGGGCCGCTTGCACACCAAGGTCAATCTCATGGAAGAACTGAAAAAGATCAAACGGGTCATGGATAAGAAGATCCCCGGCGCACCCCATGAAATCCTGCTGGTGCTCGACGCCACCACCGGGCAGAACGCCATTTCCCAGGCGCGGCTGTTCAACGAGGCCGTGGATGTTACCGGCCTGGCCCTGACCAAGCTGGACGGGACCGCCAAGGGCGGCATTGTCATCAACATCTGCCACGAGTTCAATATCCCCATCCGCTTCATCGGCATTGGGGAACAGATGGAGGATCTGCGCGATTTCGAGCCGGGCGAGTTTGTCGAGGCCCTGTTTGCAGAGGGTGAGGCATGATCGTATACCGTCAGCGTAAACCGCCGGGATGTGGCGGGTTTTTCCTGGTTATGGCCCTGATCTTGTTCGCCATGGGCGGCGCCCCCCTCATCCTTGATGTGTTGGGGTTTCTTTTTTTCACCGGGGTCTTTTTGGTCCTCATGGTCTTTGTCGGAATCTGGGGTTTTTCCCAGTATATCCGGCGCATGGCGGTTCGCTATGAGCGTTCCCAAACCGAAAGCCACAACCAGTTTGTCTTTCTGCTGATCAATATCCTGATCCGCATCGCCCAGGCGGACGGGGTGGTCACCAAGGCAGAGCTTGGCCCCATCGAAAATTTCTTCCGCGTGCATCTGCGTTACAACCAGAGCCAGATGTACTGGGTGCGCGATCTAATCCAGGATGCCCTTGCCTCCCAGGCTTCGCTTGAAGCCATGCTGGCCGAGTTCAAGAGCCATTTTGCCTACGAGCCCCGGTTGATCCTGGTGGAGCTTATCTATCAGGTGCTGTACACCAATGCCCAGGTATCCCCCCAGGAACTGGCCATGGTGCAGACCATTGCCGATTTTCTCGGGATTACCGCCTATGACCATCATGCCATCCGTAGCAAATACGTTGGCGGCAGCGGTGGCCGGGCCTTCCCCGGCCAGGGCAGGAGCGAGGCCCAGTACTATGAAATCCTCGGGCTGGAACCGGGGGCATCGGCTGAACAGATCAAAAGCGCCTACCGGAAGCTGAGCATGCAGTATCACCCGGACAAGGTGGCGTATCTGGGCGAGGAATTTCGGCGGGTGGCTGAAGAGAAGATGAAGGAACTCAACGAGGCGTACCAGCACCTCAAGAAAATGTAAACGTTCAGCAGCACCACATCTGCTTCGCAGTCTCGCTACGCTCGCTTAGCTGTCATCGGCCTGCTTATGTGCACTAGCACACTTCGCAGGCCTCTTCCGCGCATCTGCGGCACTGCTGGACGTTTACTCCTCAGCTATCGGGCGGTTTTGTGAATGATTATAAAAAAAAGCCTGAGCAGGGTGGGGCATGAACATCCTTGTCCTTGAACCCTATTACGGTGGATCGCATAAGGCGTTTCTCGCCGGTCTGGTCCAGCATCTCCCCTATACCTTCGACCTGCTGACCCTGCCAGCGCACAGTTGGAAATGGCGGATGCGCCTTGCGGCCCCGCATTTCGCCGGGGTTCTCGCTGCCGATCCGCGATACAAAGCCAGGACCTTTGACCGGATTCTCTGTTCCTCCCTGGTCGATGTCGCTGCCCTGCGCGGTCTGCTGCCGCCACACCTACGCACAATTCCGGTTCTGACCTATTTTCACGAAAACCAGTTCGCCTATCCGATGCAGGTGTCTGAAGCGCGGGATGTGCATTTTGGTCTGACCAACCTCACCACCGCCCTGGCTTCGGACAGTCTTGCCTTCAACTCCCTGTATAATCTTGATTCGTTTCTCGCTGGCTGTAAGGAGCTTTTGGCAAAGATGCCGGATATGTCCTTGGCGGGCTACGAGGAGGCGATCCGTGCTAAGGCGATCATCCTTCATCCGGGGTTGGATTTCAGCGGGGTTGACTCCTGTCTGGGGGAGAGACAGACGGGTAGACCGCCGGTTCTGGTCTGGAACCACCGCTGGGAGCACGACAAGAACCCGGAATTGTTCTTCGACACCCTATTCGGATTTGCCGAGCAAGAAATTCCCTTCGGTCTGATCGTGTTGGGTGAATCCTTTCGGAATCAGCCGCCGATTTTTGCCCAGGCGAGGGAGAGGCTTGCCGCGCGCATTGTTCAATTCGGCTATGCGGAAGATCGGCGGGAGTATTGCAGGTTACTCTGCCAGGGGGATATTGTCGTGTCCACCGCCAACCATGAGTTCTACGGCATGGCCGTGCTTGAGGCGGTGCGTGCAGGCTGCCGCCCCTTGGTGCCGGAGCGCTTGTCGTATCGGGAGCTTTTTGCTCCGGAGTTTCGCTACGCGGATGCGAATTTTGCCCAGAGACTGCTGGCGGCCATGGAGGCTGGGAGGCTGGCGGCGGATGAGGCGGAGGCGCTGACCAGACATTTTTCCTGGTCAGCGTTGACGGAAAGCTACCAGCGGTGGCTGAATTTTTTGGGAGATGCCGATGGGGGGTGTGGTTCACCCCTCAGTTGAAAGCATGCCCTGTAGCCACTCTATTTCTTTGATGAGAAGCTGTCGCTGGGATTTTTCTTTCGGCTTCTTGGGATTTGCTTTTTCTACATGGTGGATCGCGGTCTGAATCTGGAGAAGTAGCTGGTGGTCGCGCATGACCCGTTTGAAGCGGGCGCAGAATTCATCCATGGCAAAGGGCTTGCGGATAAAATCGGAGGCTCCTGCGTCCACCGCATCAATGTAGGTGAAGTCCGGGTGGCCGGTGATCACGATGGTCGGCAGGTCCGGTTTATGCGCATGGATTTTATGGGTCAACTCGATGCCGGTCATGCCCGGCATGCCGATGTCCGTTACCACCGCGTCGAAATCTTCGTGTTTGGCTTTGTTCAGGGCAATGAGTGGGGATGAACAGGTTTCGCACTGGATCGGCGCGCCTTCTTCTTCGAGAAGCTGGAGAAAGGTTTGGCAGAACGCTTCATCGTCATCAACCAAAAGGAACTTGTATCTCCGTTTTGCTGTTGAACTTGCCATGCCTCCCTCCTTATGCCCGGCTTGCGGCATTCTCTTGAGATTGTCTGCTATGAATCTTTAGTTTCGTTGAGCTCCTTGATCGTCGTTAGGGGTTGATCTCTTCAGCAGGGGCCGGAAGAATCCGGCGTTGTTCCGCTAAAATTTTTTGTCAGGAATTCACATTCCGCCGGGGAAAGATCAAAGCGGATCTCCGCTTCCTTGATCACCGTGTCCCGTTTTTTCTGCGGGCTATTGAGCATTTCTTCGCTCATCCAGCGCAGGGCCTTTTTCATCTTGTCACTGCCGGTTGGCAGCCTGCTGTCACAGCCCATCCGCGTTCTCCTTTATACCGGCTTTACCATGATGCCGCCAAGAGGCGGAACCGAGACCAGGATATGGTACGGGGCCTCGCCCAAGGGCTCGGCAATGGCTTGCTTGCGATCCGGGTTGTAGACATTGCTGCCGCCGAATTCGGCGATATCCGTGGAGAGGATTTCCTGGTACCAGCCTGCCGCAGGCACCCCAAGTTTGTAGTCGTGCAGAACCTGGGGGGTGAAGTTGAGCAGGCAGACCACATGGTCCTTTGCCTTTTTGCCTTGGCGGCAGAAGGCGATGATGCTGTTGTCCACATCCTTGAAATCCATCCACCGGAAGCCGTCGTAGGAAAAATCGATCTCCCAGAGGGGGCGGGTCTCCTTGTAGACCGCGTTCAACTGTTGGACGAATTTCTGTAGCTGCTGGTGCATGGTGTTTTGTTCGGTCAGATGCCAGTCCAGGCTCACCTTGCAGTACCACTCGGAGATCTGGCCGAACTCTCCGCCCATGAACAGGAGCTTCTTGCCCGGATGGGTCCAGAGGAAGAAGAAGAGCAACCGCAGATTGGCGAATTTCTGCCACATGTCGCCGGGCATCTTGAAGAGCAGGGAGCGCTTGCCGTGCACCACCTCGTCGTGGGACATGGGCAGGATGAAGTTTTCGGTGAAGGCGTAGAGCAGGGAAAAGGTCAGGGCATTGTGGTGGTATTTGCGAAAGATCGGCTCCTTGCTGAAATAGCCCAGGATATCGTTCATCCAGCCCATGTTCCACTTGTAGCCAAAGCCTAAGCCGCCCCAGTCCAGGGGCTTGGAAACCCCGTAGAAGCTGGTTGACTCCTCGGCGATCATCAGGGTGTCGGGGTAGCGGCTGTAGATGATGGCGTTCATGTGCTTGATGAACTCGATGGCGTCGATGTTTTCCTTGCCGCCGTAGATGTTTGGCACCCAGTCTCCGTCATTGCGGGCATAGTCCAGGTAGAGCATGGAGGCCACCGCATCGACCCGCAGGCCGTCGATGTGGAACTTGTCCATCCAGAAGAGGGCGTTGGCGATGAGGAAGTTCTGCACCTCCTTGCGGCCGTAGTTGAAGATCAGAGTGCCCCACTCGGGGTGCGCGCCCTGCCTTGGGTCTTCGTGCTCGTACAGCGCGGTGCCGTCGAATCTGCTCAGGGCATGGCCGTCGGAGGGAAAGTGCGACGGCACCCAGTCGAGGATCACCCCGATCCCGTGCTGGTGGCACTGGTCCACGAAGTACATGAAATCCTGGGGCGTGCCGTGGCGGCTGGTCACGGCAAAGTAGCCGGTGACCTGATACCCCCAGGATTCATCCAGGGGATGCTCCATGATGGGCATCAGCTCGATATGGGTGAAGCCCATCTCCTTGACGTACGGGATCAGGGAACCGGCCAGCTCTTGATACGAGAGCAATCGTGCGGGGTCTGCCGGATCGCGCCGCCAGGAGGCCAGATGGACCTCGTAGGTGGACATTGGTTGGTCGTAGCTTCTCCGGCTTTTGCGCTCCTTGATCCAGGCTGCGTCATTCCAGGCATAGCCACCTAGCCCCCAGACAATCGAGGCGGTTTTTGGCCGAATCTCCGAGAAAAACTGGAAGGGGTCGGCCTTTTCCAGCAGCGCGTCCGTCTGGGTTTTGACCTCGAACTTGTAGGGTTCGCCCTGGCCGATGTCCGGGACAAACAGCTCCCAGATGCCGGAATTGCCTAAAACCCGCATCTGATGGACCCTGCCGTCCCAGTAATTGAAGTTGCCCAGGATGCTGACCCTTTTGGCGCTTGGCGCCCAGACGCGAAAGATGGTCCCGCTGACGCCGTCGATGGTTACAAGTTGCGCGCCCAGGGTGTTGTAAATTTCGTAGTTGGTGCCGTTGTTGAAGAGATAGCGGTCGTACTCGGACATCTGGGGCAGGAACCGATACGGGTCCTTGAAAACATGGTGGTTTTCATCGTAGTAGGCTGCCTCATATTCATAAGGGAAAGGCTCGGTGCAATCGGTAATGACAATCTCGAAAAAGCCTTCCGGCCTGGTTTTGTACATCTCCTTTTTTTCCCCGTTGGCGATGAGCCAGCAGGCGTTGGCGTTGGGCTGGAAGGTTCTGATAACCGCGGAGGCGGCATCGTGGTCCAGAACGTGGAAGCCCAGAACCTGAAAGGGGTCGTGGTGTTCGGAGGCAATAATCCGGTTGATTTCGGAATTTATATCAGAGGTCATATGCGGTTTCTTTTTGGTGTGGGTTGTTGGGAACTGTCCAAGTTGCTGCAAGAGTAGATGAAACGCCGTTTGTGATAAAATAATGCCGTCATCCAAATAAACCAAACGGCATAAGAAGCCGTAACGAACGGGTCAAGAAAGCACAGGTTTTTTCGTGACGGCTTCTAAATTCTAGCACGGAACAGAGCGGAAACTCCAACTCTTTTCCGGCGAAGGATTAGAAATGTTGCTTTTGCAGGATTTCTTGACTGACAGCATGGACAAATGCTAAGTTGCAGGCGGATTTGAATCGGTCGCCCGTGGCGATCACTATTTAGAGAGTGCAGACATGGGGCATCCCTCCCAGATGATCGAAACCCTGCAAGGTTATTTCCTCATTGCCACTCCCCAGATGCCGGACCCCCGTTTTGCCGGGAAGGTGGTCTATCTCTGCGCCCATAACGACGAAGGGGCCATGGGGCTGGTGGTGAACGAGCCCATTGCCGATATCAGTCTGGCGGATGTTTTTAAAAGCGCCGAGATTCCGTTGCCGTCGGGGCTATTGCCGACGGTGTATCAGGGTGGGCCGGTGGAGGTGGTAAACGCCTTTTTCCTGTACAGCTCCGAGTACCGGGCGCCGAATTTTCTTGAGGTGAGCAAGACCGTTCATCTGACCAGCGACCCGCAGTTGCTCTATGATCTCGCCGCTGGCCAGGGTCCGCGGAATCTGTTGGTGGCCCTGGGTTATTCCGGCTGGGGGCCAGGGCAGTTGGAGGTAGAGCTCACCGTGGACGGCTGGCTCATCCTGCCTGCGGATGACGACATTATTTTCCATACGCCGGACAGGTTGCGATGGCAGAAGGCGGCCCAGCGGCACGGCATTGACATCGCCCTGTTCGGGGATGTGGTGGGCACGGCCTGAGTGGCCGGGAATTTTGAGCAAGGATTACGGCAAAGACCATGACGCATATTTCACAATTTCTAGGGGAAGAGGCCGACCTTGGCCCGGAAAAACGCATCGCCATTCTCTCGGCGCCGCTGGCCTCATCGGTGAGCTGGCTGGGCGGCACCGAGCTTGGTCCGCGGGCGATCATCGACGCCTCCCCGGCCCTGGAGGTGTTTGACGACGAGCTTTTGGCTGAAACCGTGCGGCTGGGGATCGCCACCAGACCGGTGCCGGATTTTACGGCAATAACCGCAGCAGAGGCTTGCCGACAAATAGAGAAAGCCGTGGCCGAGGAATTGGCAGGGGGGATGTTCCCGGTACTGCTGGGCGGGGAGCATACCGTGACCGTGCCTGCGGTTCAGGCCTGTCTGGCGCAATACCCGGATTTGCATGTGGTGCAGATCGACGCCCACCTTGACCTGCGCCAGGAATATGAAGGCAATGAAAACAGCCACGCCTGCGTGATGCGGCGGCTCGATGATCTGGGCATTCCCTTCACCCAGGTCGGTATCCGTTCTTTTTCCAAGGAGGAATATGATCTGGTGCAGGCCAAGGGCTGGAGGCCATTTTTCATGCACCGCATCCATGCCGAGGCGGATTGGATCGAACAGGTCTGTGCCGGAATCAAGGGGCCGGTCTACCTCACCTGCGATGTGGACGGGCTGGACCCGGCGATCATGCCGGCCACCGGCACCCCGGAACCCGACGGCCTGACCTGGCGGGAAACCATCGGCCTGTTGCGCGGAATTGCCCGTAACCATCGCATCGTGGGCATGGATTTTGTTGAGTTTTCGCCGAGGCCCGGCGCGGAACATGCGGCCTTTACCGTGGCCAAGCTGATTTATAGGACCCTGGGGTATATCTTTCAGGAAAATAAAGCCGTAAGGAAGTGAAGAACATGAATGACCTGTATGAAGATATCTATAACGAGCAGCGGATCTTTGACTGTCGGCAATGCGGCCATTGCTGCCATGGAGAAACCACGGTTTCCTTGACGCCGGACGACCTTGCGCGGTTGGTTGCCTATCTTCATCTGCCGGTTGAGCAGGTGAAGGAACGGTATCTGCGCATCACCGACGGGGTGGTGCAGATGAAGACTGTGGACGGCCACTGCATCTTTTTTAACGAAGGCTGTACGGTGCATTCCGGCAAGCCGTGGCGTTGCACGCAATGGCCCCTGCACCCGAGCATCCTGGAAGATCAGGCCAATTTCGAGGCCATCAGGCAATCTTGTCCAGGCATCAAGGGGGAGATGGGCTACGAGGAATTTCGGGCCAGGCTTGCGGCGATTCTTGAGCGGAAACAGGCAGGGCGGTGAAGATCATCCTTCCGTTCCTGGGTAAAACCAAGGAACAGTACCTTGCCGCCGGCATCGATGATTATGCCGGGCGGCTCAGGCGTTATGCCCAACTTGACCTGCCGGTCTTGAAAGAAAAGAAGAACGCCGCCAAGGAAGATACGGCGCGGCAGCAAGCCGAGGAGGGGCAGATACTTCTTGGTAGTCTGCCCCAATTGGGTGGGGCAACCAGGGTGGTGGCCCTTGCTCCGGCAGGTCGGCAGCTCAGCTCCGAGGATCTGGCTGATCTGTTATGTCGCTGGGAGGATCAGGGGGTGCGGGAGATTGCCTTTCTGATCGGCGGCCCCACCGGGCTTGCGCCGGAGCTGGTCCAGAAGGCGGATTATGTGCTGTCGCTCTCGCGGATGACCTTTACCCACGAGATGGCCCGGCTGCTGGTGCTTGAGCAGTTATACCGGGCTTTTTCCATCAAGGCTGGAACCGGGTACCATAAGTAGCAGCCGGTTTCGGTTACACCGATTCCACGGAACGGACCTCGGGAACCTCGCCTTTTAAGAATTTTTCAATCCCGTTTTTGAGGGTGTTCCTGGACATGGGGCATTCCTTGCAGGCACCGGCCAGCTGGACCGTGACCACCCCGTCTTTGCTCACATCAACTAGGGCCACATCGCCGCCGTCTGCCTGTAATGTTGGGCGAATCTTTGCCAGGGCCGCCAGAATCCTATCGCGCATCGTTATTCCTCAAGCTGGGTTGTCAGGGTGAAAACGTATGCCAATCTAACACAGCTCGGCTCTGCCGACAACCTTGTAAGCGGTTACAGGGCGGTGCAGATGCGCGAAAGAGGCCTGCCCGCTATACACCCGGTATGCGGACAGGCCGATGACAAAGCAGATGCGCCGTCCTGTGATCGCTTACGGAACTAACCGGTTGCCAGATTGTCCGTTGTTGTAGTATGATAGCGCTCCTCTTTTGTTCATGGCGAACAAGGGGGAAGCTATCCCAACAAGGAGTCATAATGAAAAAGGTCCATAAGGATTTTCAGGATGTGTCGAGTTTGGAGCTGGCGCGGTTTGCCGCCCTGGCCGCCCTGGATAAAAAAGCGGAGGACCTGGCCGTTCTTGATGTGCGGGGCCTGTCTTCATTTACCGATTTTTTTGTTATCATGAGCGGACGTTCCACCAGGCATGTGCAGGGTCTGGCCCAGGCAGTGGATGCGGCCCTGCGCCATAAAAACGTCAAGGACGGCAACACCGAAGGTCTCAACGAAGGGCATTGGGTTCTGCTCGATTATAACGATGTGATCGTGCATATCTTTTACAACGAAGACCGCAGTTTCTACGACATCGAAGGTCTGTGGCACGATGCTCCCAGAGTGGAGATAGAGCCGGAAGCAGCATCCTGAACAGGCGTTAGGCTCTGGAGAAACGATGAGCAAGATCACACCGGTATTACTGGCCATTCTCGATGGCTGGGGGATTGGGGAGCCGTGGGAGGGCAACGCGATCCATCTTGCCCGTACGCCCAACATGGACCGCTGGCAGGCCAACCAGCCCGCCACGACCCTGGTTGCCCACAACGGCGCGGTGGGGCTGCCGGAAGGGCAGATGGGCAATTCCGAGGTGGGGCATCTCAATATCGGCGCCGGCCGCATTGTCTACCAGGATTTCACCCGAATCAACCGGGATATCGAAACCGGGGATTTCTTCAAAAATAAAGCGCTGGCCGGGGTTTTCGGCCGTGCCGTAGAGCAGGGCACAGCGGTGCATCTTCTCGGTCTTGTTTCCGACGGCGGGGTGCACAGCCATATCCGCCATCTCATCGCCCTGCTGAAAATGGCCAAACAAATGGGTCTTGCCAAGGTGTATGTCCACGCCTTCATGGACGGCCGCGACACCCCGCCCCAGAGCGGAGCCGGGTACATGGCCGAGCTTGCCGAGGCCATTGGGCGCATCGGCGTGGGCCAGATCGCTTCTGTTTGCGGCCGCTATTATGCCATGGACCGCGACAACCGCTGGGATCGGGTTTCCCTGGCCTGGCAGGCCATGGTGGATGGCCGGGGCCAGCATGCGGCCATCAACGCAGGCGAGGCAATGACTGCGGCCTATGGGCGCGGCGAAAACGATGAGTTTGTCAAGCCCACGGTTATCATGAGCAACGGGCAGCCGGTGGCCACCATCAACGATGGGGATTCGGTTATTTTCTTCAATTTTCGGGCCGACCGCTCCAGGCAGATGACCCATGCCTTTATCGACCAAGAATTTGCCGGTTTCCCCATCACGCACCGTCCCCAGCTGGCTGACTATCTCACCTTCACCGTGTATGAGAAGGATTTTGATCTGGCCGTGGCCTTTCCGCCGGTGGCCCTCACCCATATCCTGGGGGAAGAGGTTAGCAGCCACGGTTTGAGGCAGCTGCGCATCGCTGAGACGGAAAAATATGCCCACGTCACCTACTTTTTTAATGGCGGTCGCGAAGCCCCCTATCCCCTGGAAGACAGGGCCTTGCTCCCATCCCCCCGCGAGGTGGCCACCTACGATCTGAAACCGGAGATGAGTGCGGATGCGGTAACCGAGGAGTTGTTGCGCCGCCTTGCGGACAATCCCTACAGCCTGGTGGTGCTCAACTTCGCCAACTGCGACATGGTGGGGCATAGCGGGATCATGGCCGCGGCCATCACTGCGGTGGAGACCGTGGATCGGTGTATTGATCGGGTGGCGGAGCGCTTCACCGAACTCGGCGGGGTGGTGCTTATCACCGCGGACCACGGTAATGCCGAGGTCATGATTAATAAGGAAACCGGCGGTCCGGTCACGGCGCACTCCACCAACCCGGTGCCCCTGGTCATGTTGGGCGCCCAACCCGGCTTTGACCTGAAGGATGGCGGCACCCTGACCAACCTCGCCCCCACCATCCTTGAGCTGATGGGCTTGCCCGTTCCGGCGGAGATGGAAAGCGCCAGCCTGCTGGTGCGTGGCGGAAAATGAAGGTTTGGTGGAAATTTGTCACACCGGTGAAAACCGGTGTCCAGCCTTTCTGTAATTACACTCCATAAAAATACTGGATCGGAGTCTCACTCCGTTCGCTTACCTCCGACTTTCGCCGGAATGACGGGATGTTGTAAGTTTGGTTTTTTTGCGAGTGCATTAAAAACGAAGAGTGGAAAAGAGAAGATAACTGAGTACAAGAGCAAGCAAGGAATAATCTCTCATGCAATACATCAGCACCAGGGGCGGCATTGCTCCCATATCCTTTAAGCAGGCCGTGATGATGGGCCTTGCCACCGACGGCGGCCTGCTGCTGCCTGTGTCTATCCCGGAAATCCCCGCCGAGACCCTGACCCAATGGCGGCAGCTCAGCTACCCTGAGTTGGCTTCTGCTGTGCTTAGCTGCTTTATCGACGATATCCCGGCAGACGATCTGCGCGACCTTGTTAAAAGATCGTATAGCACCTTCAATCACCCGGAGATCACCCCCTTGGTCAAGCAGGGCGACTGCTACATCCTTGAGCTGTTCCACGGGCCGACCCTGGCCTTCAAGGACGTGGCTCTTCAGTTTTTGGGCAATGTCTTTGAATACCTGCTCAAGGAATCCGGCGGCAAGATGAATATCCTCGGCGCCACCTCCGGCGACACCGGGAGCGCTGCGATCTACGGGGTGCGGGGCAAGGAGCGGATCAACATCTTCATCCTCCACCCCCACAAGCGGGTCAGCCCCATCCAGGAATTGCAGATGACCACCGTGACCGACGCCAATGTCTTCAATCTGGCGGTGCGCGGCACCTTTGACGACGGGCAGGCAATAGTCAAGACCATCTTCAACGATCTCGGTTTCAAGGAAAAGCACCAGTTGGGCGCGGTCAATTCCATCAACTGGGCGCGGATTGTGGCCCAGGTTGTGTACTATATCCATGCCGCGCTCAAGGTTACGGAAAGCGAAGGCGTGGCCCAGGTGGATTTCTCGGTGCCCACGGGAAATTTCGGCGATATCTTTGCCGGCTATGTGGCCCGCCGCATGCTGCCCAAGCAAATCCGCCAGCTGATCCTGGCCACCAACGAGAACAACCTGCTAACCCGCTTTATCTTGAATGGCGATTATTCCCTAGGGGCGGTGGCGCAGACCTCAAGTCCTTCCATGGATATCCAGGTGGCCAGCAATTTCGAACGCTATCTCTACTACTTAAACGGCGAGGATGCCGATCGGACCCGGCAGGACATGGACCGCTTCGGTGCCAACGGCAGCCTCCAGTTCGATGAGCTTGCCCAGGAACGGGTGCGCGCTGATTTTGCCTCGCGCAGCGTCAACGAAGCGGAAACCATCGCCACCATCCGCGATTTTCACAAGCAGCACGGCTATGTGCTTGATCCGCATACCGCAGTGGGAGTCAAGGCCGGGCTTGCGGGTAGGGAGGCAGGGGTGCCGATGATCTGCTTGGCCACGGCCCATCCGGCCAAGTTCGGCGCGGCAGTTGAGCGTGCCATCGGTCACGAGCCTGAACTACCGCCAAGTCTTGCCGCGTTGGCCGGCAAAGAAACGCGCTGCGAGGTGATGGCGGCCGAGGTCGGGGCGGTGCAGGCGTTTGTCGAGCAGCATGCCCTGTAGCTTTTTAGAGGATGACGCGGTTTTTCTCTGCTATACTGTGAGATATCGTTGGACTGGTCGCTGAAAGAAGGGCAGTTGGCAATCCACTGAACGAGGTCTCCGTGAACCAAACCGAACTCCTGCAATTCCTGAGCACAATCGACCTATTTCATTTTTTTTCCGGGGAGGAACTGGCGGCTTTTTTGGAAAAGGCCACGGAAGTTCAGGTCGCCAAGGGAGTCGTTCTTTTTCACGAGGGTGACCCCGGCCAGGAGATGTATATCGTACTGCGGGGGATGATCAAGGTTTTTCGCGGCAGTCGGGTGATTGATATTGTCAAGCCCGGCGATTATTTCGGCGAGATGGCCATCATCGAGAATCAGCCCCGCTCCGCCGGCGTGGCAGCCCTGGAAGATGCTGTTCTGCTCCAGGTTCCCCTCGCTGTCTTCCACGAGTATTTCTCCAGGCAGCCCAGATCGCTGGTCGCCATGATGCGGACCCTGAGTAAGCGTGTTCGGCGCGATCTTGAAATTCTTGGCCAGGAATATGAGCAGATCAATATCATGGTCCATGATATGAAGAATCTGCTTACCCCCTTTCACCTTCTGGAGGTCATGGAGCGAACCGTGCCAGGGCTTGCCGGGAACCGATACCTCGCCTGCATGGTCAAGGCGCGGGGCGATCTTCTTATTCTCATGGAAAACGCCCTGGCCCAGGCCAAGCGACTCCACATCGAAACCCCGATCCGTACCGACTCTTTGGATCAACTGCTTGTCGATTTGCAAGAATCGGCCTGGACGGTTCATCCGGATATTGGCGGTCGGGGACTTCGGGTAGAGGTCACTGGCAGCCTGCCGGAATTTGCTTTTTCTTCTCTTGGTCTTTGTCGGGTGCTTTCAAATCTGGTGCTCAATGCCGCCCAAGCCAGCGAAGCAGCGGGACGCATCACCATTGCCCTTTCCCGTGAGGGCGATACGGCGGTGGTCAAGGTTATTGACCAGGGGCATGGCATCCCAGAGGAAGTGCGGGATAAAATCTTTCAGCCCCATTTTACCACCAAGGCCGCCGGAAACGGGATTGGCCTCATCTCCTGCAAGCAGATCATCGAAGAAACCCATCATGGCAGCCTCACCTTTGCGTCCACGCCCGGTCAGGGCACGACCTTCACCATCCGTATTCCTTTCTCTGCTTGAATCGGGTAAACAATTGCTGACAAGCGCATTTGGTCTTGGTGTGGAGGTCTGCCCTGGCCGTGCTCTATGTCTAACATTTCAATGAATCGGGGCGGATGGTGATGGAAATTTTCAAACAGAGGGTTGATGAAGCGGTCAGGTTTTTGCGGGATCGCATGCCGGAGCCGCCGGAGGTTGTCCTGGTGCTCGGCACCGGTTTGAGCGGCTTGGCGGAACGGATCGAGTCGCCGGTTGTCTTGCCCTATGCGGAGATTCCCAACTTCCCCAAGGCGACCGTGGCCAGCCATGCCGGAAATCTTATCTTTGGCAGACTCTGCGGCAGGACGGTGGCGGTGTTGCAGGGCAGATTCCATTATTACGAAGGCTACTCGGCCCGCGATCTGACCATGCCGATTCGGGTTCTTGCCCTGCTTGGGGCGAAAACCCTCATTGTTTCCAATTCGGCGGGCGGCCTCAACCCGGCCTTCGCGGCCGGCACCTTGATGGTGGTGCGCGACCATCTGAACTTCATCCCGGACAACCCCCTGCGCGGTCCCAATGTTGATGCCTGGGGGCCACGTTTTCCCGACCTCTCCGCACCCTATGACCAGCGCCTGATCGACACCGCTTTGGCCTGTGCGGCCAGGGAGCAAATCGCCCAGGTAGCCACCGGCGTCTATGTGGCCATCCCAGGGCCCAGTCTGGAAACTCCGGCGGAAACCCGCTATCTCAGGCAATGCGGCGCCGATGCCGTGGGCATGTCCACCGTGCCCGAGGTGATCGTGGCCATCCATGCCGG
>CAYTVV010000050.1:0-20524 GCA_964441875.1 uncultured Desulfurivibrio sp. | reverse complement strand
TGCTCAAGCCCGGCTCCTGGTAGCCGATGATACTGAGCGCCTCCATGAAGGTCTGTACCTCATGCCCCAAGGGTGCGCCCAACCAGCGGATCTTGAAGGTTTCCGGGGCAAGAACCAGGGTGGGCGACCGGCTGATTCCCCACTCTTTGGCCAACGCATGGCTCAAGGTATACTCCCGCAGGGTCACCTTATCGGTTATCTCACGGACGGCGCGGATGACCTGCCTGGCCCCCTCGGCGAATGGCTCATTCTTCCCCGCCGGATCGCAGAAAAGAACCAAGGGAATGGGGTGGGGCATCTCGGCAAAAAAATGCCGCAACTGCTTCTTTGCATCTTCTTCACTCAGCCGTTTCTGCTCCGCCATCCTTCCCTCCCCGTGGCCTGGTCTTTCTTCCACGGCGCTGCTCCGGTAAAGGCAAACGCCGACCCCGCTCCCTCTTTATACTATAGCAAACCGGGGCGGCGCCATCCGGAAAAAGAAGGGGGAAAGGCTAGTGCTTCTTCAGCATACCTGCTCGCCCTGGACGCCCATCGTCCCATCCATCCCATCCGGTGATCCAGTGAAGTCCAAGCGGATGGGTTCCTGCCGAGTTACCCTCTTTTATACGGCAACGCATGTGTTTTCCGGCTTTCATCAGGTATGGCCAAAACCTGTGCTTCCTCTCCCGTATCTCCACTCACCAGGAGAAGAAGTTCATGCACCGATGCGTTCATCATTTCCGCCTGGGCATTCAACTCCTCGGAGGCGGCAGCGACCTCTTGGGCCACGGCCGCGTTGCTCTGGGTGACCGAATCGATCCGGGAAATAGCTAAATTAACCTGATTTATGGCTCGGGCCTGTTCTCCGGACAATCTGGTGATTTCACTGATTAACAGGGCGATTTTATTGGTGGATTGCGAGACGGCATTAAATGATTCGCTGGTTTCATCCATCAAAATCGATCCGGCCCGTATCTTTTGGACCGTGCCCTCGATTAAGCTTGAGGTGTTTCGTGCCGCCTCGGCAGCCCGCATGGCAAGATTTCGCACCTCATCGGCCACCACGGCGAATCCGGCGCCTGCCTCTCCGGCCCGGGCTGCTTCCACGGCCGCGTTCAAGGCCAGCAAGTTGGTCTGGAAGGCAATCGCATCGATGGTCTTGACAATTTTTTGGGTTTCCGCGCTGGCTGCGGAAATTTCTTCCATGGAGGCGGCAAGCTTCTTCATGGACGCCTCGGATTTCTGGATAACAGTAGTGGTTTTTTTCATAAGGCTGTCGGCCTGAACGGCGTTATCCGCATCCTGCTTGGTCATGGCGGATATTTCTTCAAGGGATGCCGAGGTTTCTTCCACCGAAGCGGCTTGCTCCGAAGTTCCTTGGGCCAAGGTCTGGCTTGAAGAAGAAACTTGTCCGGCTGCGGCCGAGACCTGCTCCGCGCCGACGAGCTGTGTTCTGGCAAAGGTATCGATGGGTCTGGCAATTGACTTGGCCAGGAAATAGGCCACGGACAGAGACAAAATGGCAATTGCCAAAACAATAGCCAGGATAACAAGAAAGACCTCATTGACCTCTTTTCTTACGTCATCGATGTAGATGCCAGAGCCGACAATCCAATTCCATTGGGGATGCAGCTTGACATAAGAGATTTTTCTGACAGGCTGCGTTTCCCCAGGTTTGCTCCAGTAATAGTCAACAAATCCCGCACCCTGGATCTTACAAATTTCCGCCATTTCGACAAAAAGCTTCTTTCCCTTCGGGTCGGTAACGCCGGAGAGGTCCGTGCCGTCGAGTTCTGATTTCAGAGGGTGCATGACCATCCGGGGGCTCAGGTCATTAATCCAAAAATAATCGCCCTCTCCATACCGTAGTTGTTTAATTATGGCCTTGGCCTGATTTTGACCGTCGGCCAAAGTGAGGACACCCTTTTCAACCTGGGCGGAGTGAAAGTCGATGATACTTTCCGCCGACTCCACCAGATGCTTGGTCTTGAGGTATTTTTCTGCATAGAGATATTTTTGCAGCACAGGGTAAATCCCGGCAATAACAAAAGAAAAGAGCACGATGATGCTTATGCCCATCATTATGATACGATTTGAAAGTTTCATTTTTGCAAACATTGGTTCTCCCCCGGTCAGATGCCCCCGGCAAGGCCGGGGGCTTGAAAGAATTTGACCCGCTCAGACGGCTGAAAACCTGGGGCCACCTGACAGAAAACCGGAGCGGCGCCATCCGGAAAAAGAGGGGGGGGCAGGCTACTTCTTCATCATCATGTTCTGCTGGTCCATCATCCCCTGCATCATTTCCTGCATCATCTGCATCTTTTTTTCCATCATGCCCACGCATTGCTCCATCATCATCCCCTGACCACCCATCATCATACCCTGGCCACCCTGGGGACCCATCATCATGCCCTGGCCGCCCTGTCCACCCATCATCCCGCCCTTGCCGCCCATCATCATACCCTGGCCACCCTGTCCGCCCATCATCCCGCCCTTGCCGCCCTGGGGGCCCATCATCCCGCCTTTACCGCCCATCATTATGCCCTGGCCGCCCATCATGCCCTGCATGGCCTGCATGTTCTTCCGCATTTCCGCCATGTGTTCCCGCCTAAGCTTCTGCCGCTCGGCCGGGGTTTTCGCCTCCATCATCTTCTTGCGCAGCTCCTGCATGCGCTGCATGCGAGCATCCATCTCCTGCATCATCTTGTCCATGACAGCCTGGTCCTGGGCCGCCTTCTCATCCGTCATGGCCTGCGCAGGCGCGGGCGCCTTGGCCGCCTCGCCGCCCTTGTCCGCCTCATGATGCTCGTCAACAGCCAAGGCAGGGGTTACGGCGAAGGCCAACAGCAGCGCGGTTCCGATCATCATCTTTTTCATGATTCCCTCCTTACTTTTTTTGGGTTGCCATGCCTGGAAGCCATCGCTGCCAGGCTCATTCGGGCCTCAACAGAAACACCGCTTCCTCCCGACCCAGGGGAAGAACGCGGGGGTAACTCTTTTATAGTGTTCGTATGCCTCGCCGAACTCGGCCAGGGCCTCACCTTCCTCGCTTTTCGCCAAGCGGGCATACATCCATACCAGCACCGGGAACATGGCCAGGGTCAACAGGGTCGGCCACATCATGAGGAAACCGAACATGATCAGCATGAAGGCGGCGTACTGGGGATGCCTGATCCTGGCATAAGGCCCGGTGGTGGCGAGATTATGGTGCTGTTGCGCCGCGAAGAGAACCTTCCAGGCCGAGGCAAGAAGAAAAAAGCCCGCGATGACCAGCAGGTTGCTGATGAGATGGATCGGATTGGTGTGCGGATTTCCCTTGAGCCCCAGAATCGTGTACCAGAGGTGCCCGGCGTCATGGCCGAAAGGGTCCAGGCCGGGATAACGGCTTGCCAGCCAGCCGGACAGGAAATAGATGGTCAGGGGAATGCCGTACATCTCGGCAAACAAGGCGACGATGAAAGCCGAGAAGGCCCCGAAGGAGCGCCAGTCGCGCTTGGTCTTCGGCTTGGTGAAGCTGAAGGCGAAGATGATAAAAACCGCCGAATTGATGAAGACCAACAGCCAGAGCCCGTAGGCCGGAGCAGCGTGTTCCATATTACCTCCGTTTGTCTTTTTCCTTATTTCTTGTCGCCATGCTCATGGTCGCCATGTTCCCCGTGGTGCATGAACAGGTGCATGAGGGGGCAGAGCAGAAGGAACAGGTAGGGAAGCGCCCCCAGGATATGCACCTCATGCTCCGTATACAATCCCAGCAGATGGGCCTTATGCTCCGTCACCAGGAAAAAAGCGGCGATCGCCATAAAGCCCGCCAGGGCCGCATTTGCCCTGGACCTGTTCGAATTCTTTTGCTGACTACCTGGGTCGTCCATGCGCATCCTCCCTTTCTGTTATGATTGCCGGACCCATCTGCCGCCCCTGCACTCATGGCCGCCGGGCACTTTTTCCCTCCCCAACCGCCTCCCGGATCTTCTTTTCCATGTCCTTCAAGATAAGCCACAGAACCCCTGAAACGACGAGCAGGTGCACACCGGCAAAAATTACATAGGCCCTCTTGCTGAAAACGACCCCCAGCAGGGCCAAGGAGAGCACGATTGCCAGGGGCAGCGCATAGACGGAAAGAACGACAACAAACCGGGTTCTCATATCTTCACCCTTTTCAGCAGCGCTGAGTTGCCGACCACCGAGAGAGAGCTTAGCGCCATGGCCGCCGCAGCGATGATGGGATTCAACAGGCCGAAGGCGGCAATCGGAATGCCCACGCTGTTGTAAAAAAACGCCCAGAAGAGGTTCTGTTTTATCTTGCGCATGGTCGCCCGGCTGAGTTGGATGCTTCTGATAACATCCAGCAGATTGTCCCGGACCAGGATGATGCCGCCCGTCTCCTTGGCCACATCCGAGCCGCTGCCGATGGCGATGCCGATGTCCGCCTGGGCCAGGGCCGGGGCATCGTTGATGCCGTCGCCGACCATGGCCACCACCTTCCCCTGGGCTTGCAGCTCTTTGATGACCGTGGCCTTGTCGCCCGGCAGGACGTTGGCGACAATCCTGTCGATCCCGATGCCGATGCCGATTGCCTGGGCGGTGCGTTCGTTGTCGCCGGTGAGCATGACCACCTCGACGCCGATGTTTTTCAGGCCGGTGATTACCTCCCCGGCGTTTTCCTTCAGGGTGTCCGCAACCGCGATGAAGCCCAGGAGCGTTTTTCCCCGCGCCACCAGCATCACGGTATTGCCCTTTTCCTCAAGTCCGGCGATGATCGCCTCCTGCTCGGCAAGGGCGAAGCCTTTTGCCTGCATCAGCCTCCGGTTGCCGATCAGGATATCTTCTCCATTGTAGCGCACCCTCACCCCCTGGCCGGGGATGGCCTCAAAGGCCTCGGCTGCGGGAATATCCAGGCCGGTCATAGCCGCCCTTTTGATGATCGCCTCGGCCAGCGGATGCTCGGAGCCTTTCTCCGCCATGGCCGCCGCCCGGAGAATCTCCTCGATTGTGGCCGGAGCCCCGGCGGCCGGGACGACTGCGGTCACCTCCGGTTCTCCTTTGGTGAGGGTGCCGGTTTTGTCGAAAACCACCACGCTGAGCTTCTCCGCCCTTTCGAGGTATTCGGCCCCCCGGATGAGGATTCCCGCCTCCGCCCCCTTGCCGACACCGACCATCAGCGCGGCGGGCGTGGCAATGCCGAGGGCGCACGGGCAGGCGATGATCAGCACCGCGACAAAGGAAAGGAGCGCCAGGGTGGCATTGCCGACCAGCAGCCAGATCAGGGCGGAGAGGAAGGCGACCCCGATCACCGCCGGGACGAAATAGGAGGCCACGGTATCGGCCAGCCGCTGGATATGGGCCGTGGAGGCCTGGGCCTCCGTCACCATCTTGATGATCTGGCTCAGGGTCGTGTCCGCGCCCACCCTGGTCGCCCTGAACTTGAAGGAGCCGACCTTGTTCAGGGTGCCGCCGACCACCTCGTCGCCCACCCCTTTCTCCACCGGCACGCTTTCTCCGGTGAGCATCTTCTCATCCACCGAGGAATGCCCTTCCACCACCAGCCCGTCCGTGGGAATCTTCTCCCCCGGCCGGACAATGACGATTTCCTCCGCCATCAGCGACTCGGCGGGTATCTCGACCTCTTCCTCCCCCCCTGGCGTCTGGAGACTTTTTCTCAACACCCTCGCGGTCTGGGGTTTCAGATCCAGAAGTTTGCGGATGGCGGCGGAGCTGCGCTTCTTGATGATCTCCTCCATGTATTTGCCGAGAAGGACAAAGGCGATGATGATGGCGGCCACGTCAAAATAGAGGTTCTTTTCCTCCCCCGGCAGGACCTCGGGAAAAAAGACCACGAAGGCGCTGTAGATATAGGCGGTGGAGGTGCCGAGGGCGATGAGCAGGTCCATGTTGGCCGACCTGCTTTTAATGGCATGCCAGGCCCCGACAAAAAAATCCTTGCCGCCGAAGATCATGATCGGGGTGGTGATGATGAAGAGCCACACCCCCCAGGTGAACCACGGCAACCACGAGAAGGGAACCCAGGTGAGGAGGGTGGCGCCGGCGGCAAGCCCTAAAAACACCGCGGCCCGGAGAATGGCCAGGACCAGAACCCCGGTCAGGGCGATGGTGACCCGCCGCTTCATGGACTTCAGCTCCGCCTCCGGGGCCTCGAAGGTCTTGACGCAGCTCTCGCTGCAAAAGTAATAGGTTCGGCCGCCGACCTCCCGTTTGAGGGCACGCTCCTTGGGGATAACCATGCCGCAGATCGGGTCCTTGGCCATTTCCGCGAGCCCTCCCCGGCCCTTCGCAGCCTCCCCCTCACTCGCCCCCAGCGCGGCTTTTTCGCCGAGAAAAGAGTCCGGCGACTTGATAAATTCCGCCTTGCATCCCGGGGAACAGAAATACTGCTTCCGCCCCTCGTGCTCATAGGCTATGAACGCTTCAGGGTCCTCCGTGCTCATGCCGCAGACCGGGTCGGTGTAACGCATCGCCGAGTCGTCCGTTTTGTGCTGATGCCCTTCCCCATGTTTCATGTCCAAGGTGTTTCCCCCCTTCCAAGCTGTTAACCGGGTGATGCGCCCTCATGCCGGATGGATACCCTCCGCGAAAATCTTGACCAGGGCCGGATCAAAATGGGTTCCCGCGCCCTGGGCCATTTCAGCCAGGGCCGAGGAAAACGGCAGCGCCGTATGGTACGGACGGTCGGTGGTCAAGGCGTCAAAGGCATCGGCAATGGCAATGATCCTGGCCGACAAGGGAATATTGTCACCGGCCAGGCCGTCGGGATAGCCGCTGCCGTCAAACCATTCGTGGTGATGCCGCACTCCCGGCACCACCTCTTTCATCCCGTCGGCCATGGCAAGGATGCGGGCGCCGATCTCCGGATGCCTCCGCATGCTGCGCTGCTCTTCCTCGGTCAGGCCGCTGCCCTTCCGCAGGATAGCATCATCAATGCCGATCTTGCCGATATCGTGAAGAATGGCGGCAAGCCGCAGGGCGTCGCGCTGCTCTCCCGGCAGTTCCAAGGCCGTGGCCATGCGCAGGGCATAGTCCTGAACCCGCTGCACATGGCCGCCGGTATAGGGGTCCCGGCTGTTGACCGCCTCGGCCAGAGCTGCGGCGGTATGATGGAAGGTCTCTTTCAGCCGTTGGTGTAAACCGGCATTCTCGATGGCCACCGCCGCCTGGCTGGCCAGGGAGCAAAAAATCTCCAATTCGATTTCCGAAAAATCCTGGTGCCCGCCGGACACTCCCAACAGGCCATATGCCTTGCCCTGTATCTCCAAGGGGGCGAAAAACATCCCTGCCAAGGCCGGGACTGCGGCAACCGCTTTTTCGTAAGCGTCTTTTGCCAGCAGTTCCGCAAAATGGATCACAGTCCCCTTGTGGACGATGCAATGGTCAAAGGAGCGGGCCCCGGCAAACCGCCGCAGGCGCAATTCTTCCTCCCGAAAGCCATGGGCGCGATAGACGAAGAGTTCGGTATTCGACGGATCAAGGCGCAGAAGGAGCACACGTTGGGCGCGCATCAGGCTTGCGGTTTTTTTCAGGATCAACTCCACCACCTCGTTGGTATCGAGGGTGGAATTGATGGCTTTCAGAAGGTCGTGCAGGCTTCGCAACGAGGCAACGATTTCCGCCTTAGTGTCCACAGAAAAGCCCCTCCGGTTCGCGCCGCTAAGAGCGGTGATGCTCCATACGGCGAGGGTTCGGCATTGTTGAGCATCTTACTGGATGTCTTTTTTCATCGCCTCAAACTGCTCCTTGCTGAGTTCTCCCTGGGCATAGCGTCGCTTCAAAATCTCCAGCGCGGAATCCTCGCCGCCTCCAGGTCTTAAGGACCACCGCACAACCGCGATGCCGCCGACCACGATCAAGACGAAGATGATCAGCATATACAACCCTCCGCCCCAGCCCATGCCATTGCCCATCTGCCATCCCATATGCCACCTCTTTGGTATTGTGTTGGCTGAAACGTTATCGCCTCACCCGTTCCAAAATCAATGCCAGCGAAGGCCGGTCCGCCGGGCCTTCGCCCACATGATGCAGGCGGACGAAGCCTTCCGGGTCGATGAGCACATCACCGCCGCGCTGGGAGATATCGCCTTGGGATTGCTGCAACTTCTGCCCGTGCAGCACAGCTTTCAGATAGGCCCACCAGGTTTTCGCCCCCCAGATGTCCCAGAAGGACGCGGCATGCATGCCGTAGCCGCGGTAGAGTTCCCGTTTTTCATCGATCAGCAACGGCCAGGCCAGGCCGGAGTCCTCGACGTACTGCCGGGCCAGAAAGCCAGCTTCAAAGGTAACCACCGCCACGGAAACGCCGAGTTCCGTCAACTCTGCTTCGTGCTCCCGCAACTGCGAGAGATGGCCGCGGCAGGGCAGTCAGCCGAGGTGGCGGTGAAAAACCAGCAACAGCCAGGATTTTTTGTAGTCGGTCAGATGGCGCATCTTCCCTTGACTGTCGGGAAGCGCAAACGGTACAGCGGGTTTTCCGGTCAAATCCATGGGATATTCTCCTCAAGAACCACCAGAGCATTCAATGAAAAAAGGCAGGGACCCTGCCTTTTTTGAAAATCTTTGCGAACGCAACCTGCGTTCTATCTCAACCGCTTCAGCCGCTTTTTCCGGTTTTTTTCTTTTCTTCTTCTTTCTTCTTCTTGGCTTTTGCCGCTTCCTCTTCCGGGGTGCCTTTCTTTTCCATCACACCCTTTTTTTCTCCGCTCGGGGCTTTCTTTTCAGTGCTCACGGCACTGCCTTTACTACCGACTCAACCGCTGCCGCCCGGCTGATCCGTAGCCCGCGCAACACCGGAACCGGTAGCCAGGCCGACCCCGGTCAGCAGGCTGGCAATGCCAAAGCCTGCCAGAAATTTTTTCAGGTCCTTCGATTCCATAACTCCCTCCTTGCAATTGCTTGCGTATTGGGAAAACGAGGCAACCGGCGTCTTCCGGCCCTCCCCTGATCGAACCGGCATAGGCCAGCCAAATCCAACCATAAGAATATCATCAGGAAACTCCATGCAAAAGTCAACATGAAAAGCCAGAATCCATGCGCAGCAACCGGCGAGGGAGGGAGGAACTCGGCCCAATTCACTTGTCAGTGTAAAGCTCCGGATACAGCTTGTGCGCGCAATCCGGACAGATCGAATGGCTGAACTCCGCGTTGGAATGGTCCCTGATATACGATTCTATCTGCTGCCAGTATCCCTTATCGTCTCTAATCTTTTTACAGGAGGCGCAGATCGGGATAAACCCGCTCAGCAGCTTCACCTTTGCCAGCGCCGCCTGTAGCTCGACAATGACCTCTTCCTTTTCGTTCTCGATCCTCTTGCGCTCAATGGCGTAGCGAATGGCACGAACCAGTATCTCCCCAGTGACCTGGCCCTTGACGAGATAATCCTGGGCCCCGGCGTTCACCGCCTCAAAGCCCACATCGTGATCAGCCAGGCCGGTCAGCACCACAATGGGAAGATGCTTCGCCGCCGAGGCCAGCTTCTTGATCGTGGCCAGCCCCTGACTATCCGGCAGACCAAGGTCGGAGATGATGATGTCAAAGGCGCCCTCCGCTGCCTGGCGGATCCCCTCGTCCAGCCGAGGAACCTGCTGGATAACGGCGTTGCCAGCCCCACCATTCCTGCCAGCCGCCGATTCCAGCAGCATTTCCTTGAGGAGTAGTGCATCGGCCTGATCATCTTCGATGAGAAGAACCCGGATTACCATGGTGGCACCCTTTTTTTGCTCTGCGTTGGCATCGTTACCGCTCGGAAGTGACAACCCTAAAATCCCCTTGGCACACCCGACCTATTGTTTTTTCGGCGGCATTCTGACGATGCTGAACCAGAACTCCTCTATCATGGCTACCACCTTGGCAAAGGCTTCAAAGCTGATGGGCTTGGTAATGTAACAGTTGGCGCCCAGATCGTAGCAGCGGGCAATATCGCTCTCCGCCTCCGAGGTGGTGAGTACGATCACGGGAATGGAACGGAGAGAGGGATCCGCCTTGATTTCCTGTAGCGTCTCCTGGCCATTTTTTCTCGGCATGTTGAGATCGAGCAGAATGAGGTCCGGCCGCACCGCCTCGGAGTAAGGGGCTTCTTTCTTCAGGAACCTCAGAGCCTTTTCGCCGTCCTCCACCACATGGAGATTGACCAGCATCTTGGCGGTCTGTAGCCCCTCTTTCGTCAATTCCACATCGCCTGGGTCGTCCTCCACCAGCAGGATGTCTATTCTTTGTGGATCAGCCATGGTTGTCCCTATCCTCTGTCAAGTAATCTGTGGCGCATCTTCCTTCCCCAGCACACTCGGCACGGTGAAGAAAAAGGTCGAGCCCTGGCCCGGAGCCGATTCCAGCCAGATCTTCCCCCCATGCCGCTCGACAATCTTCTTGCACAACGCCAAGCCGATCCCGGTGCCCGAGTATTCCTCGCGGGTGTGCAGCCGCTGAAAGAGCTGAAAGACCCGCGCGAAATGCTGGGGCTCGATGCCGATTCCTCTGTCGCTCACGGAAAAAAGCCACTCGCCATCGCGCTCTTGCGCCGCCACCCCAATCTCGGGGGGTTGCCCGGCAGCGCAGTACTTGATCGCATTGGTGATGAGGTTCTGAAAGACCTGGCCCAACTGGACCGCATCCGCCATGACCGTCGGCAAGTCGCCCACGCTGAGGTGGGCGGAGCTCTCCTGGAGGGCAAGCTCCAGATCGAGCTGCACCCGCGCCAGAAGCGCGTTGCAATCAACCGGCTCAAACTCCTTCCCCTTGGTGGTCACCCGGGAAAAAGCCAACAGATCGTTAATCAAGATCTGCATGCGGTGCGCGCCATCGACAATGTAGCTGATGTAGACGTCGGCCTTCTCGTCCAGCTGGCCCTGATATTTCCGGGCCAGCAGCTCGGTGAAGCTGCCAATCTTGCGCAGCGGCTCCTGCAGGTCGTGGGAAGCCACATAGGCGAAATGCTCCAGCTCCTTGTTGCTCCGCTCCAGGGAGTCGGCGTATTGTTTCAGCCTCTCCTGGGCCTGGCGCAGTTCTGTGATGTCCCGGAAGATGGTGTAGAGGTATTGGTGCTCGCCAAGGGTCAAGGATTGCGCCGAGACCGCTACGTTTCTGATCTCGCCCGACTTGGTCCGGTGCTCGGTTTCAAAGTCGTCGCGGCCAAGCCGTTTGATTGCTTCGATGTGGGCCTGGATCTCCTCAGGCTGCTCCCTGACCTCATACGCCGACACCGAGAGGTCGGTGAACTCTTCCCGGCTATAGCCCAACTGGCGGTGGGCGACCTCGTTGAACTCCACAGCCTTACCCGTTTCCACGTCGAAGAGCAAAATACCGTCCGGGGATTCGTTGAAGATGGTGCGATACCGTTGCTCCGCCTCAAAAAGCAGGGTCTCGACCCGCTTACGCTTGACCATCTCCCAGGTGCTGCGCATGTAAAGGATGAGCTGCCGGATATCATCGGCATCATAGGGCTCTTCCTTATTACCTACCCCGAGGACCGCGACGATCTTCTCCCCATCGAAGATGGGAACACTCAAGTGGCGCAACAGGGGGAAATGGCCTTCCGGCAGACCCTTTTTCTTTGCCAGATTCGGGTAATCGTTATGCACCACCGGCTGCCGTTGCCGCACACAGTCGGCCCAGACCCCGGCCGCCAACAAGGGATAATGCGGGGTCTTCACCGCCGTGCACAACTCCATGACCGCCTCGGACCACTGATAGAGCCCCAGGGTCTGCTGGTCCTCATTGAAGAAATGCAAATACCCGACCTTGCTGCGGGCCAGCCGCACCGCCTCCTCCAAAGCATAGCGGATCAGTTCCGCCTCGGTATCGAAACTCCTCTGGCTGAGGGCAAGCAGGACTGCCAACCGCTCTTCGTTCAGCCTCAGCTCTACATTGGCGTGGGAAAGGTCTCCGGTCCTTTCCGCCACCCGCTGCTCCAGCTCGAGGTTCAGGCCGCGTAACGAGTCATTGCTCTCCTGCAGGCGCTGGGCCATATTGTCAAAGCCCCGGGAGAGGATGCCCAGCTCGTCTTTGGCCGAACTTCCGATGCGGCAATCGAAATTGCCGACGCTGACCATGGCAAAGGCCTCGTTTAAAATCCTCACCGGCACCGTAAAGGCGCGAGTAACCAGAAAGGAAAGGGTCAGCAGCAGGATCGCGCTGGCCCCCACCACCAGCATGCTGGCCACCTCGACCTGCCGGGAAAGAACAAGGGCCTGCTGGTGATTCATCTCATGGAGGTTATTTCCCGCCGGGGTGGCCACGGCCAGTTCCTGAAGGATCCGGGCCGTAAGCCTTTCATGGAAGCTTTTGCCCTGTTCGGTTTGCCGAACCCCTTGACCACCGCGGGGATGGGGGCCGTACTGGGCAAAGAGAAAACCCATGTTCCGGGATGCCCGTTTGAGGCGGGCGACAAGCTCTTTTTCCTTGGCCACGTCAAAGAGGGCCTCATGCTCCTGCAACTGTTTGCCCAAGAACTCATATTTCTCAACCCACTGCACGTGGGCGCGTTCCTCAAAATAGACATGATGTTCGTAGGTCAAAATGGACAGCTCGCCGAGGGTGGCGCCGAGCTCATCGGCAACGATGGCCTTGTGATTGGCGCGGTCCACTCGATTGGTAGCCCAGAGAAAGACCGCAGTCAAGAGCAGCAACAGGACCACCGGAATAATGCCAATCAGGATGAGTTTGCACCGAATCTTCACCTTGGATCCCTCAGCGCTCGATGACGGAAACCGAATCCGGCTTGATGGCGCGCAAATACCCTGGCGCAACAAGATCCAGGTAATTGGGCATGCTCGGGGGCGCTTGGGAGCCGCCTTGCTCCCTCTGCCAACGGTACTGGTCCTCCAGATGAACAAAGAGGTTATTGGCCAACGCCACCTCGATGGTTGCCCGGGACCAGATCTCTTCCGTCTCCTGGGCAGAAAGCCGGGCTGCCTTGGCCACCAGTCCCTTGGCCGCAGCGGACTCGCGCTTTGCGTACTGCTCGGCCCGGACCAGGGCTTTCAAGACCCCGGAGGCCGCTTGGGCGTTGACAGGGATATCAGGCCGGGTCGTGAGGATGCCTTGGATGAGGCAAAGTCCCGGCTCGGCAAAGACTACCCCCTTATCGCCAAGGACCTTGGCTGCCGCATTGACCATTCGACTGGTCATGGAGAACCCGTCGATCTCGCCGCCGACCAGAGCGGCTTGAAAGCTCTCCGGCTCCATGAACACCGAAACAACCTCATTTTTCTCCAACCCATGCTGCATCAGGAAGAGGTCGAGAAAGAGATGCCCGATAATCCCTTGTTTCACCCCAATCCGCTTGCCCTTGAGATCCTGGGGCGTGGCGATACCACGGTCGCGGCGGGCGATGATTTTGGTGGAATCATCATCGGACAAAATCGTGGCCAGGATGGCGAAGGGGGAGGTTTGGGGATCGATCAGAACAATGGGCACCGCCCCGCTCACGGCAAAGTTGCACTCTCCCTGTAGGAGACCGGAAAAAGCCTGTTGGCCATCGAGGTCCTTCAACGTAACGGTGAGGCCCTCCTCGCTGAAATACCCTTGTTCAAGGGCAATCCGGGGCAGGATATCGGTGATACTGCCATGGCAGAAAGTCACGGCAACGGGCGCGGCCTGCGGCCCTGGGGAGGTTGGCTCCTCTCGCTGCTTGCAGCCAGCGATGAGGATAAGCAGTACCAGGCTCATAGCAACGACCAGGGTACAACCGGCGGCGCCAAGAGCGCGGGGATGGAAATGCATACCTGAGATCCTCCTTCGGTAATCCATTATTTTCCAAGCCTGACTGCTTCTGGGGTCACTGCCCGTAATGGTTCCGCGGCAATCAGGTTGAGGAAGTTGGGAACAGGACGCTGACCACTCCCCGCGAGCGCAACCATCCACCGGCCCGTATCCTCCAAACCCATCAACATTCCATGCTCCAGACTCAATTGATACTGATAATCCTCAAGGAGTTCCTTGATTTCCAAGGGGGAGACCGTCTGGCCATGGCTGGCCTGGATAATCGCCGCTGTTTCCCGAGGACGTTGTTTGATAAAGGCCTCGGCCTTGACCAAGGCACGGAGAAACCGCACCACCACCTCAGGTCGTTTTTCAAGCAGATTCGTGGTCGCCAGCAGCAGATAATAATTGCGGTACAAGCCCGGCTCCTCCAGGAGCACCGCATTACCCTGCAATGCCTGTTGGGCTTGGCTAATGACCCTGTTGGTCATGGAGACGGCATCGATCTGTCCACTGGTAAGCGCCCCCAATAACTCGTCTGACTTCATGAAGACAAGGGCAACGTCCTTGGACTCCAGACCATGCTTTTCAAGAAACAACTCCAGAAAATAGTGAGGAGCGGTCCCCTTGGTCGTACCGATCCGTTTGCCACGCAGGTCCTCAGGTTTAGCAATGGACCGGTCCGCCCGGGCTACGATGCGATTCAGATTGTCCGTGCTTTGCAGGGCTGCAAGCAACCGAAAATCATTCCGCTCTTGGGCGTATTGGACCACGGGCGGCTCGGCGGCGGTGGCAAGATCGCACTCACCCTTGAGCATCCCCTCAAAAGCTTCCTTGCCCATGATAAACTCCCGCGCCGTGACCGCAAGGCCCTGTTCAGAAAAAAAGCCCTGCTTCTCTGCCACCACCATAGGGAGCAAGGCTGTCGTGGAGCGGCAGAGCGCCACCGACTCTAGCGCCACCGGCGTCGCCTTGGGCGCTTCCTGTTGCTGGCAGGCAGCAAAGAGCAGAGCGAAAAACCCCGCCACCAAGACAATGAGCCACCCCCTTTTCCCCGGCCCACCGACCATGGCCCGGCCCTCCCTTTGCTCCCCCAAAAGATCGGACATGCACGCCCTCCATTTCTTACCTTGACTCCGCAGAGACCATCCTGTTTCTGCCGCTGCTTCTTTCCGCCACCGCGAAGGAACGGCATACTGCTATGCTCGGGAAAATAGCCGCCAAAGTCAACGAAAAACCTCACCCTCCGACAGCCTAACTTACAGCTGTAGGTCAACAATAACGGGGAGATGATCGCTGGCAACCTTGGACACCCGCAAACGGCAGCGCTTGCCGCCCAGCACGGTGATCGGCCCCCGGCAAAACACCTTGTCCAGGCCGGTGGAAGGCGAAAAGGAAGGGTAGGTGAGAATGGCATTCTGATAACCAATGCCATGGTTAGTGGCGCAGACAAAGCCCAACGCCTCGGTAAAGAGCGGGGCGAGCCGGGTCCACCAATCATTGAAATCCCCACCCACCACACAGGGGGCCTCCGCGCCGATGCCGGCGAACTCGGGAGTCCGCACCAGTCGCCCCACCTGCTGGGGTCGTTCCTTGAAAGACAGCCCCAGGTGCAGGTTGAAGACGGGCAACAGCAGGGGTGCCTGTTCACCGGGAAGCTCCAGCTCGGTGAACAGGCACCCCCTGGCCTTGCGGCCATCAAGGGTCAAATCAAGATTGCGCTCTTTGGCGATGGGATAGCGGCTCAGGGTGGCGTTGCCGTACATCCCCTTGCGCAGCTGGACATTCAGGCCCACCGCATAGTAGGGGTAATTGCCGCGTTCGGCCAGTTCTTGGGCCAGATTCAATTCCCGCGACCGGGGCGCTCCCACGTCCACCTCCTGCAAGAGAACGATATCGGCGTCGTAATGGGCCAGGATCGCGGCAATGCGCTCCGGCCGAAACCGCCGGTCAACCCCGATGGCCCGGTGGATATTGTAGGAAAGAATCCGCAGGTCCATGGTTATTGCTCCAGAAAACAGTAGGGGTCGCGTTGGGTAAAGACATCGAGGCCAAAACCGTGGCTCACGGCAAGGCAGCCTCCGCAGGCAGGCCGCAGGCGGCAATCCCGACAGGCCTGGCATCCGGCCCGGTACTGGCGGGCCGCGGAGGAATCATATATCTCCGCCAGGGATTGGCCAAAGACATTACCGATCAGGGAAGGAAATTTCCGGCAGGCATGCACCTCGCCATCGGGCAGCAGGGAGACGAAGTTAAAGGCTGCGCCGCACCCGAACCCGGCGCACCCTCCCAGTAGGGGTTCGCCTTTTTCTTCGCGGAGCAGATTGAAAAGGTTATCCTTGAGGCCCATGCCCGGATTCTCGCGGGCCGCGGCAAGGTAGTGTTCCAGAAAGCCGCGATACTCCGCAACCGGCACCGATTCCAGCAGGGAACCCTCCCCGACCATGGCCAGCCGGTTGAAAACAAACAAATCGACCTTGTCGCGGAGCAGCTCGGCCAGGGGCAGCACCTGCGCCATGTTGCCACGGGTCAGGGTGAGCATCACCATGGAGTAGATATCCAGTTCGCGCAGGAGATCAAGAAACTCCATGACCCTGGCAAAATAGCCTGTGCCACGGATAAAATCGTTATGCTCGGCCAATCCCTCAAGGCTTACCTGATAAAAAGCCGGTTTCTCAATGGCCAGCAAGGGCAGGAGCCGCTCCTTGGGAGTGGCATTGCCGAGGATGGCCACCGCAAAGCCCCGATCCACCGCAGCCTGATACAGTTCAAGAAAATGCGGATACAATAGGGGGTTGCCGCCGGAAAAGCTCACCTGCCCCCGCACATGGCGGCTTTGGCAAAAGGCCCGCAGGTCATCCAGCACCGCAAGACCCCGGGCCAGGGACAAAGGCGCACGGTCGCTCCGGTCGTAGCAATGCTTGCAATGCAGATCGCAGACCTGGGTGATGTGCCATTGCAGGGTAAAAACCTCGGCGGCCAAAAAGCGAGGCTCCACAGCCTCGGTGATGGGAAAACTTTGCTCATCCCTGCGGATGCGCGAGGCTGGGGCAAGAAGAAGCCCCTTGTTCGCGGCACGCTCAAGAGTCTCCTCAATGGCCCCCAGCGACAACTCCCCGAGGGCGGCGGCCTGGCGGGGATCAATCCCTTCAGAGACCATCTTCAAGGCCAGCAGATCCTCTGGCCCTGCTGCCTGCGCCTGGCTCTTGCCCGTTTCCGGCGCCACCCAGACCAGGATCACCTCCTGCTGCGGTACAGGCTGGGGCGCGGCCTTCGCTCCGCTCTCCTCCAACAGCTGGGCCAACCCAGCCCAAAAACTTTGGCGCAATTGCAGCGAGGGATTTACCGTGAGCCGCTCCACCATTGCAGGCAGCGATCTTGCCTGCTGCGCCCGGTATAGGGCCAGCTCCAACAGGGCCAGATCGGAGAGATACCCAGGCGCCCCGGCCAACGCGAGAGCAGGGTCGGCAAGCAGCCCGGATAGATCCGCCAGGTTTGCGGCAGGGGACAGGAGAGCAAGAAACCCCTGCCACTGCCGACTACCCAACAACCTGCGGCAGGCGGGAAAAATTTCTGTACAGTTGCAGGCAATGGCTTCGGACATGGCAACTTCCTATGGGTATTGGAGACCAACCTTTTCGCGATCAGTCTACCACAGGCCAGGGAAAAACCAAGCTCCTCCCGTGTCCGGAGAGAAAAACAGATTGACAGAGACAGGCGGGCTGTGCCACTATGAAGGCACAGCTGAACGCTGTCTTGGAAAAAGGCAAACCCGGAGTAATCCGGGGACGCAAAGCCAACGGGTCCGCCAGCGCGGATGGCCGGGTTGCCGATAGGGGAACAATGGCTTTTTCAAAACCCATCTCCGGCAACAGAGACGGGTTTTTTTATGCCCTTCACCCGTCGGATCGAAAAGACAGCACCGTACCAGAACATCCAGGTTTGGGGGGGGGACCTTTAAACCCTGGGAGATTCGCTCCGTAGCGGGCGGATCTCCTTGTACCCACGCGCCGCACTGCCCATAGACCGTATCCTGATTCTCTGCCTTGTTACAAAGCGCGTGACACCCCATGGAGAGAGTTCGGCAGCCGCCGGGCTCTCTCCGCTTTTTTCCTCAATACCCTCGTCACCCCCGCAATCACCCCCGCAATCACCCCCGCAGTCGCCCCCGTAATCGATCGATGAGCCCCATATCCGGGAGAAATACCTTCTCCGGCAGGATCGGCATGGGCAACCGGTGGCTTTCGGCAAACGGGGTGCCCGCCAGTTTCAGGTTATAGGCCTGCACCAGCAACGACTCAAGATTCACCGCATCTTCCACATTGTAGGCAAGCAGGGTTTCCAGCACCCGCCGCTCCCTGGTCCGACAGTATTCCCGCCAGAGCAGCACCGCGAAGTACCCGTCCACCCCGGCCAACGCGCCGCGATCAAGGCCCATCTGCTTCTCGCAGCCCTTGAGGCCGCCGACAAACCCGAGCCCCTGCAACAGCGGACGCAGGTCGATGTGGGCCTGGGCCAGCTTGAAACCGAAATGCCGCTCGAGCATGGGGACATCAAAGGCCTTGCCGTTGTAGGTGACCAGCAACTGGTATTTTCCGATGTCCTCGGCAAAATCCGCGAGATTCTCCCCCTGCACATAGGTGAATACCTCTTTGCCGTCGTAGAGGCTGACGGTGGTGATGCAATGGTCGGTGAAACTTAAGCCCGTGGTCTCGATGTCGAGATAGGCCACGGCCTCCCGGTACAGCGGGAAGACCCGCCAGCGCTGGGCCGCAGGCAGCTGCCTTAGAAATTCGTGGGGCGCCTGTTGCCCGGCCTGGGCACGGCTGCGGGCCAGATGGTCTTGGATGAGCTTCACCTTCTGGCCGGAAAGGAACTCCGGGTACGGCTCCCTGAAATCATCCCAGGTCTCCACCCCGGCCTGCCAAATCCGCCGCTCAGTGGTCTCGCCGATCCCAGGAATATGGACAAAGGTATTGAAAAGCATCGGCACGCCTTCTCCCTATACGGCACACCGGGCCGCAGGCAAAGAATCTTGCCGGACCCGACAATCGCCGGTAATTTTTGGTATGTGTGGTTGGAAAATCGGTCGTCATTCCGGATTCAGAAGGCACAAGCTGTCGGCACAGGGAGCAGGACATATAAAGCACAAAAATCTATGCGCGTTGCATCTTCGGTTGCCACTTCTTGTTTGCAAGGCATAAATGATCTGTTAGTGACCGAACCAACGCTTCGTCACGGCCGACAACGAAACGCTGGCAATGGTCGGCAAGGGCCAAATTGGTATGCCTTATCTGTTCGATACCTGCTGTCCGATATTCCAAACCACCGTTATTTCCGTACATCGCCAAGATACATGTCTCGGTGAGCGGAAATAGCACCAGTGCGTCCGTATTGCCGAAGCCAATCCCCCAGAAACTATTCGTGCGCGGAACAACAGTGGTAAGTAAAACAGGTGCATCCGTAGTCACGAAGGACTTCTTCTCGTTGTCCCGATGAACGACAGTCCAATCACGTCCCGCTAAAATTGGCGCAATATTGAAAGCCATTTTTATGGCCATACCAACAGCCCACTTGTGACTCGTCTTTATCTCATACTGGCCGCTCTGCGCGAAATCGACAAGGTCCCGCGCTTTTGCCTCCAACTCCTCCTCGGTCAATGGCGCGTCGGGCTTGCCGCGCATCCTCTCCTTGACCTCCTCAACGTCTGCAAACATTCGTTTGGTCATATCTTCAATCAAACTAGAGTTGAAGGCCTTGACCGAATCGACAATGTCTGGAGTACGGACCGAAGCGAGAGCGACAAATATAGCCATGTTGGCGCGTTCGTCCGCACTGATTTCCTCCTTCGAGGCGAGTTTCCTAATGACAGGACTCGCCTTGGCCTCATACTCGGAAAGCAGTTGCTCCAACTCGAAGCGTTTGCGTCCTTCCGCGTCTTCCATCGTGTAAAAATGCCCGATGACGCCGGTGTTCAGAGGCTGTTGGACACGTATCTCGTTCAATTCCCGGTCAAACACTGCAACCATTCCATTCTTGGTGAATCCTTCGAGGTAGAACTTCGGCAAGAAGTGCTGTCGTTTAGGACCATTCAGCAACGGCTTGGTCGCAGGTTCTGCTACGACAGGCTGTGCAATGAGTTCTTCGGGTTTGTTGTTCATTGGGGGCCTACTTTCCCACGATCATGTCTTCTACGTGCGATTTGCCTTCTCGAGATATAAGATTATATGTGGCAAGTCCGAATCACCATCCAAACTATCGAAGAATTCTCGGCAGTTGCCATTTCATCCAGTTCGCCATTCTCGTCATTCCTTTTCCCAGAGAACCACCCGGTTGCGGCCCTGTTTCTTGGCCCGGTACAGGGCCTGGTCAGCCCGACTGATCAGGCGCTCTTTGTCCGTCCCGTGGCCGGGATAGACGGCAAGCCCAAGGGACAGGGTGATCCGCACTGGCCCATTTTCGTTATGAAGCACCATGTTCTCGATCTCCTGCCTGATGCGCTCGGCCATCTGGAGACCTCCCTGCTCACCGGAGCCTTCCAAAACAAGGGCAAATTCCTCGCCGCCGTATCGGGCCGCGATATCCACGCTGCGCGCCGCCCGGCGCAGGATAGCTGCCACTTCCTTGAGAACCTTGTCGCCAAAGGGATGGCCATGGCTGTCATTGATTTTTTTAAAATGATCGATATCGCAGATGAGCAGGCTCAAAGTCCCTGCCCGCCGCTCCTCCCGAGCCAGCATCACCTCAAAGCCGTGCTGAAAGGTGCGGTGGTTGAGCAGACCGGTGAGTCCGTCGATGGTGGCCAGCCGGTTGATCTCCTCATGGGCCTGCCCCAGATCGATCT
>CAYTVV010000049.1:0-21128 GCA_964441875.1 uncultured Desulfurivibrio sp. | reverse complement strand
CCCCGGAAAGCAGCCGGGCCACAATCTCCTGGGCGCGGCTCGCCTCCTTTTCCTTATAGTAGCTGATAAGCGGGGTATGGATATCGAAATGAGTAAGGAGCTTTCTGGTGTGCCGGGTATCCTCGGCGGCGATCAGGTCCACCTCCTTGAGGATGCGCAAGGCCCGGAGGGTAATGTCTTCCAGATTGCCGATGGGAGTAGCCACCACAAACAGGGTGCCCGGTTTGCCGCTGCCGCCGGTAACGGCCTTGCCCTCTTTCACGCTGGTCTGCCTCATGCTTGCATAGCCTCCGGGGGAACAAACAGCCGGAAGCTGGTACGGCCAGGGCTGCTCTCGCAGGAAATCTCCCCGCCGCAGCGGGAAATGAGTGCCTTTGCCAAATACAGCCCGAGGCCGAGATGTCTTTCCCCAACTTTGGTCGAATAAAACGGTTCGTAGAGATGCGCCGCAGCCTCGCTTGAAAGCCCTGGGCCGTTGTCCTGCACCCGCACCCCGAATCCCTCGCCTTCGGTGACGGATTCGATCACGATCTCCGCTCCTTCCATGCCCTGCATGGCTTCCAGGGCGTTGGCCAGCAAAATATGCATGATCTGGTGCAGCTCAAGTTGAAAACGCGTCAAGGAAGGCAACGCCTCGGCCAGGATAATTTTCTTGCCCACCTTGTGCTTGAAGGTCGAATCGGCAGACATAAACTCCACCTCGGTCTCGATGACCGAATTGACCGTATAGGGAACGCCGCCTGGAAGCTGCCGAAACTCCGGCAAAATCAGGGTCCGCTGCAAGATCTGCTGGCTCTGCCGCACCCTCTCCTGCATCTGGGCAAGGGCATCGGCCCGACGGGAGAGAAGATCGTGCAGGGTGTCAACCTCGGGCGACGGCCCGGTCTGGCGCATCTGCTCCAATACCGCCATCGCCTTGTCCAGCATCATCCCGGAGAGATCGGTGTGCAGGGAAAAAACCTGAATAATCCCGCTGAGGTTATGGATGATCCCACGGAACATCCGCCCCAGCGCGGCATCCTGACTCTGCGCCAGATACGCCTCTTCCCATTTCTCTGCCTGCATTGCCCCTCCGATGCACAAGGATAAAGGCCTGAGCGACTGGCCTTAAGTACAGTTTACCCGGAATGGGGGTATAAAATCCAGGCTATTGTCGGCATATTGATACGGCGATTAAATAAGTCATGCCCGAATGCTTTCGTCGGGCATCCACTCCCCTGGATTTAGATATGCAACCACCGAAGCAATAGTTAGCATTCCATCCTCTGCTGGCCCCAGCAAGCACAATGGTGTACACTAAAAAGCATCGACTCCCATTGCCCGACCACTACACCCGCCGGGGAACCCCTATGCTCCTGCTCGATGTCCCATTCCTGCCCGACCCGCGTTACGTGGAATTTCTTGCCGATCTCCAGCCTGCGCTCCACTGCGTCCATTTCAGCCTGTATCTCGACAACATCCCCGATGGCCGTCACCGCCCCGGCACCACCCCGGAGTTTGCCGACCTGGCCCCTGCCCTCGCCCGACTGCCAGCCCCTAAAAAATACGCCCTCCTAAACAGCCGCTTCCACCATCCCCAACTCTACGGCGACAAAGCCGCCCTGCACAAAATCATCACAGCGCTGGACACCCTGCTCGCAGCCGGAACCCTCCACGGCATCACCATTGTCGATTTCTATCTGTTGCAAGCCCTGAGCGACACCAGCCCGGAAACCTGCGCCCAGCTTGAAGCGGTGCCTGGGGTCAACTGCATGCTGGACTCCTTTGCCCGGATTCAGGCCTACTGCCAAGCCGTTGCCCGCACCGCCTTCAAACCCCCAACCAAACTCAATCTGGACCGCTCCCTAAACCGCAACCTGCCGGAACTTGCGGAGATCTCCCAACAATGCCGCCGCCATTTCCCCGGAGTCAAGCTGACCCTGCTGGCCAACGAGGGGTGCCTGGACCGCTGCCCCTTCAAGCTGACCCACGACGCCCAGATCGCCTTTGCCAACACGGGCCTGATCACCAACGAAACCCATGCCGCCAACCAAGAGCTCGGCTGCATCCGAGAACTCACCGCGCACCCGGCGGAGCTGTTCAAGTCGCCCTTTATCCGGCCCGAGAATTTGCATCATTATGAGGAGATGGTGGAGGTGATCAAGCTCTGTGGCAGAACCCTGGGACCCGCCTTTTTGCAACGGGTGGTGCGGGCTTATGCGACCCGGAAGTATGAGGGCAATCTGCTGGACTTGATGGATACCATGGAATGGCTGGCCAAGCGGCTGCATGTGGCCAATGACAAACTGCCTGCGGATTTTTTGGCCAGGCTTGCCGGTTGCGACAAGAACTGTTGCGCCTGTTCGTACTGCCGTGAGCTTCTGGACGAGACCGCTACGCCCTTAGCTTTTCAGCTTGAAGATTTGCGACGATGAAAAAAATGCGGAGATGTAATAAATTGGCGAATGTCCCGAATTTCCCCATGACCACCAGCGGCGGCAATCCCATGGCCGACACTTAGAATTCCCTGTCGGCTGAACTCGGAGGTCGTTATCGCGCAAAGACTATCAAATGATTGGAAAGCTGACATACTAGAAGTGGTAAAATAAAAAACACCGTAAGTAAGCTCAAACAAGAAAAGGGGGAAAATTTATGACTGAAACCAGCAAATGCCCCGTAACGGGCAGAACGAGCAAACAAGTGGCCGGCAGTGGCACGTCGAACCGGGACTGGTGGCCAAACCAGTTGAACCTTCATATTCTGCACCAGCATTCCGCCAAGTCCAATCCCCTGGGCGAAGAGTTTAGCTACTCGGAAGAGTTCAAAAAACTCAACCTGAAGGCCCTAAAAAAGGACCTCTACGCGCTGATGACCGATTCGCAGGACTGGTGGCCGGCTGACTGGGGTCATTACGGGGGGCTCTTCATCCGGATGGCGTGGCACAGCGCAGGAACCTACCGCATGGGCGACGGCCGCGGCGGGGCTGGGTCCGGCTCGCAACGCCTTGCGCCACTCAACAGCTGGCCGGATAACGTCAATCTCGATAAGGCGCGTCGCTTGCTGTGGCCGATCAAGCAGAAATACGGCAACAAGATCTCCTGGGCTGACCTGATGATCCTCACCGGCAATTGCGCGCTTGAGTCGATGGGCTTTAAGACCTTCGGCTTCGGCGGCGGGCGCGAGGACGTCTGGGAGCCGGAAGAGGATATCTACTGGGGCAGTGAGGATACCTGGCTTGGCGACAAGCGCTACTCCGGTGATCGGGACCTCGAGAACCCGCTTGCCGCCGTGCAGATGGGCCTCATCTACGTGAACCCGGAAGGGCCGAACGGGAAGCCAGACCCAATCGCGTCGGGCCGTGATGTGCGTGAAACCTTCGCGCGCATGGCGATGAACGACGAAGAGACGGTCGCCCTGGTCGCCGGCGGCCACACCTTCGGCAAGTGCCACGGTGCCGGCCCTGCCTCGCATGTGGGCCCTGAACCTGAAGGCGCTCCCCTTGAACAACAGGGGCTCGGCTGGAAAAGCAGCTTCGGCAGCGGCAAGGGCGGTGATATGATCAGCAGCGGCATCGAGGGCGCCTGGAAGCCGAACCCGACCACCTGGGACATGGGCTATCTGAAGGTTCTCCTCAAATACGAGTATGAACTGGTCAAGAGCCCGGCTGGCGCGCATCAATGGCTGGCCAAGGACGTGGACGAAGAGGACATGGTGGCTGACGCGCACGATCCGTCGAAGAAGCACCGGCCGATGATGACCACGGCGGACCTCTCACTGAAGTTCGACCCAATCTACGCGCCGATCGCACGGCGTTACCAGCAGAACCCTCAGGCGTTCGCGGATGCCTTTGCCCGGGCGTGGTTCAAACTGACCCACCGCGACATGGGCCCGCGCTCGCGCTATCTCGGCCCGGAGGTCCCGGCGGAAGAACTGATCTGGCAAGACCCGGTGCCCGCAGCCGACCATAAGCCGATCACCGCCAAGGATATTGCCACCCTCAAGGCCAAGATTCTTGCCTCAGGCCTGTCGATCTCCCAACTGGTCTCGATTGCCTGGGCGTCGGCATCCACCTTCCGTGGTTCCGACAAGCGCGGTGGCGCCAACGGGGCGCGCATTCGCCTTGCCCCGCAAAAGGATTGGGAAGTCAACCAGCCAGCCCAACTGAAGAAGGTGCTGCAAACCCTTGAGAGAATCCAAAGGGAGTTTAACAGCGCGCAGTCAGGCAAGAAAAAGATAACGCTCGCCGACTTGATTGTCCTGGGCGGATGCGCTGGTGTCGAACAGGCTGCGAAGAAGGCCGGCCACAAGATAACGGTCCCCTTCACACCGGGACGCACGGATGCATCGCAGGAGCAAACCGAGGTGAAGTCATTCGGTGTACTCGAGCCGAAAGCAGACGGGTTCCGCAACTACCTCAAAAGCAAATACGCCGTATCGGCAGAGGAACTGCTGGTTGATCGGGCGCAACTGCTGACCCTGACCGCACCTGAGATGACGGTTCTCGTCGGCGGGATGCGCGTCTTGAATGCCAATTTCGGACGGTCAAAGCACGGCGTCTTCACCAAGCGTCCAGAGGCGCTCACCAACGAATTCTTCGTGAATTTGCTCGACATGGGCACAACGTGGAAGGCAACCCCAGGAGACGATAACGTGTTCGAAGGGCATGATCGCGTGAGCGGCAAACTCAAGTGGACCGGCACCCGCGTGGACCTGGTTTTCGGCGCCAACTCGCAGCTGCGCGCCCTGGCCGAAGTTTATGCGCAGAATGACGCAGAGAAGAAGTTCGTGCGTGACTTTGTTGCGGCCTGGAACAAGGTCATGAGCCTAGACCGCTTCGATCTCGTTTGACCGTGGCAAAAGGTCTGCGAGGGCTGCCAACTCGAAGAAAAAACAAGAAGCAAGGCAACCTCCGGTTCAGCGGTCGGCATACCGCCGCTGAACCGGAGCGATCTCACCAGTGCCGCCAACACTTCCCGGAAATCAAGCTGACCCTGCTGGCCAACGAGATTGCCTGCGTATTTTCTGACCAGGCTTGCCGGTTGCGACAAGAACTGCCACGCCTGCTCATACTGCCGCGAGCTACTGGACAAGAGTGCTACGCCTTTGGCTTTTCAGCTTGAGGATTTACGGCAATAAAAAAACAGGTGGGGTACGATAAAGGACTCCGTCCTATTCAGGCGAGCCAATGGATGTCGCAAATATGGGACATCTAACAAAAAGAAAAAATATCCCTATGTTTTCCCATGTTAACAAATTGATTTAAGCAGCCAACCTCAAAAGTGCATCAATTTCACAGGAAAATGCCAAAGAATAGTCTTTTCTGTCAAGAGCCAAGACGGCATTATGCAAACTTTTATCTACAATTTTTAGTCCCAAAATAGACTTTTTAAGGGCTTTAATTTGGGCAAAATCTTCTTTTTGAGTAGCGCAGTGTAACTTCAAAACCATGGATAAATATTGTGAATGGTAATCATATAATTCGGAAAGCTCTGACAAATTTCCATCGGCAGAAGCGACATCATCTTTTTTCAGATAATAAAGAGCCGCTGCCATTCTTAAAATGGTTTTTTCTTCACCTGAAGCAATGGCAGAGGGGAACTTATCTACAAGATTTTTTTTCGCCTCATCGTACCTGTCAAGTTTCAGAAGCAATAGGCCTCGGTAATAATGTTGCAACCAGCCTCGCCAAAATGGAGAAGAATCATTTTCGGGGAAGTCACGAAGCCCCTCTATTGCTCTACCAATTAAACCAAGAATTGCACCCCGTGCAAATCTAGCTTCTGAAGAAAAGGGATATTGCTGAACGATTTCATCCGCAAGCTTATATGCATCATCAAATTTTTCCATGGTTTTCAGCACATTACACAAACCTCTTTTATAAAAGAAAATTTCTTTATAGTTTATATTGCGTCGGCTCAATATGTCATTATAGATATGCGTTGCGACGTCAAGCAGACCTTTCCTCTTCGCTATCTCCGCAATTCCTGCCTGTGCACGAGAATCATCCCAATTATGACCTAATAAGCCGGCTTGTGACTGTTCTATTAGTGCGTTATAAGAAGCTTCTGCTTCATCTAATCTGCCCATGCGTCGTAAGTTGTCTGCAATACCGTTAAGCACCTCAGGTTTATTATTCCAATCAGGTATGGACTTGTAAGTACTAATTGCTTTTACATATTTTCCTTGTTGTGAATAAACGTCGGCTTCGGATGACTTTGAAATTTCGTTACAGCAATACAGCTCTGCCTTACTTAAATATTCCAAGGCTATGTCGTAGTTTCCTGTTCTTTTCAAATAATCACCGTACTGAATGAGTGACCATGCATCGGAAGAGTCTATTGCGACTGCTTTATCTAAGCATAACACCTCGAAATCCAACCTGAACATTTCAGAACATTGCTTGGCAATATTGCAAAGTGATTTTACAACATATTCCTTATTTTTAGACGATGCGATTTGTTGATCAACAAGCTCTCCAAGAAACTTCTTTGCAATAAAATCGTTCCCTTGAGAAATCGCTTTCGTAATGGATGCAATTTGCTTCTTGACTCTCGTATAACTATCAAAATTTTCGAAATGATTGGAAATATGTTTTTGTGTGGAATTACTTTCCGGCCATTCTATTTTGTAAATATTTTTTGTTTTTTGCTTTTCTATAGACTCTTGGGGGAAAAATCTTTGAGAGAACTCTTGTGCTAATGCATTTATTCCGAGCCGAGACTGAGGAGACGTGAAATGAAACGCCAAGAGGTTCCACTGATTAGTAAGGTCTCTCTTATTGAGAGCCTTAAGCAGCTTTCCAATTCCACCTTTTTCCACTACGGCAATCCATACCGCCTCCTTTGGTTCCGAGAAGCAAAGGAATGCTGAGTCGGGCAACTCCAACCATATATTTGCAAATCTACGAAGTAATGGCTGAAGCTCTCTCAACTCATCAAGAAGAATCGCAGTTGTTGAAAAACCATTTGAGAGAGCTAGGGTAGCAAATGAAGAAATTTCACAATTATCCTTTAGAGGAGCGACAAGGAGGCGAGAAAGCACCTTGTCAGTTATATATGTCCGGACGAGAAGAATCTCTTCAACTTCTTGAAACACTCTTTCTGCCAGCACCTTATCAAGCCCATTGAGCACCACACGAACAAACGAAACAACTCTCGCTACCCAATACTCTTCAGTCGCGCTTTTCAAAAGAGCCTCTGAATTCGGCCCTTCGATTTCCTTCCAATCCTGTGCAGCGGAATACATAAACCGCGCTTTGTTCAAATCTTGCTCCGTCTCATCGATCAGGTTAAGAATAAGACTCTCTTTGGTTCCAATACCGGGAACGAGAAGAGCCCCTGCGCTAGGCGAAATCATCCCAATCATTTCAATTTTCCTTGAAGCTTCCCAAATGCATCGTTGGCAAGATCGAAATCCAAGCGTTCGGACCTTGTCATTTTTCTATCAACAGTTTCCACCATAGATTCGATGGCATTCCAGTTAAAGCCTTCGTAGATGTGCGCTTCGACAAACTCATCGTCTTCTCGGTTTGCGCCATCAGACTGACATATAATTGCCTGCCAGTCTGATGGCCCTTGTCCAGCGGAAAGAGCACTAGCTAGTTTCGCAAGCACCAGTTTTTGGCGATCAGCCCAGCATGCGGAGAAACCTTCTGGTAGTTTATCGCCAGCAACCAGGCCATGATCTCGGATGAATTTATAGCTATTCTTTTCAAGAAATGACGTCCGCCTTTCAATAGCAACAGACTTAAGTCTACAGTGAACCTCTCCATAGGTTGAAAGGCCATGCTCAGTCAAGGATAATGCCCCATAAATAATTGAATTTGCATAGCTGCCAAACAACATGCCACCTATTGCAAAACGATGTTTATCGTCTTCCGCAGAGGCAGTCACTCGCATTTTAGCACCAACCAATTTTTCGTAATTAGCATATAAAGATTTGGGGTCTTCGAATAAATTTCTAGCTATTCTTGCTGGGATAGAAATAACAACGCCGGATTCATTTCGCAGCATCTCATCTAACGTGTCGAACTCCTTCAAACATCCGTTCGAAGTAGCATGTGATCTTGCTTTGTCAAACCTTTCGTTTAAGGCCTTCAAGTTCTCGTCGGTCAAACAGGCTCTAACATTTGGGGCACCGACATCACTACTACATGTAGGGCAGTACCGCACAGCATCAATGAGGGGAGCCCCACAGACAGAACATACACCTTTACTCGTTAAGTATCGTGATGGCATCGGCGAAATATCTTTCAGTAATGAAGACGGGTTACACAGTGAATATGCAGTTAGTTCGACTTGAAGATGCTATTTTTTTGCGATCAAAATAAAAATTAGTTGGGCCAGCGACAGGCCAACTAATTCGAGGACGAGAGAGTTAGTCTGACATCTTGATATTCGAAATCCACTGTCCAGTAGAATATTACTCATTTTATAGATACAATACGGAACTCTATCCCGCCAGCAAAACCGTGGTCTTCTTAACTCCAATTCCGGAAAATTAAGGATATCTCCCTGTTTCTTTTTGGTCTCTGACTGTGTCCGTTAGACCAACTGCCCGGATTCAAGCCTATGGGGCAAATCCTTTGAGATTAGGGACTCGCCCCAGTTTTTTCTCCTTCAGTGGCAAGGATGAAGTCAGGTCAACATTTCAGATATCCACCCCCAACCCCAATTTTCCCGATTGGCCCCCCAATCAATAAATACGTAACTACTCAAAACCGCCGCAGAACCTAACTATATCACCCTAGCAAACCTTCACATCAACCACAACACAGAAAAAACGCGGATGCGGAATCTCATCAAGAAATACTGAATTGCATATGGAACAAAATGCGACAAGAACCGCCACATTTGCTTGTATCATTCATTTTTCCGATAAATACCACATAGTTGTTTCGTTATTACCTATTGGCCAAGCCCTCCTCCCTGCTGGTACAAACACATCTCAACTTTTACCCACACGGAGGAACACCCATGCTCAAACGAACCGCACTGTCCCTGGCCTTTACCCTGCTGGCTGCCGGTCCCGCACTGGCGACCAACTACATCACACCAGCAAATCTCAAAAAAATGCTGGATGCAAAGCAGGAGGTAATCATGGTGGATATCCAGCCCGCTGCCGACTTTACCAAGCAGCACCTGCCCGGCTCCATCGAAACCAACGCCTTCCCAGGCAAAAGCGACGAGGAAAAAGCCCGGCTGGATAAGGCGCTGCCGACCATCAACACCAGCAAGGCGCAGGTAATTGTCCTCTGCCCCAGAGGCAAGGGCGGGGCAAAAAATAGCTACGACTACCTCCAGAGCAAGGGGGTGCCTGAAAACCGGCTTCAGATACTAGAGGGGGGAATTGCAGACTGGCCCTTTGCCGAGATGTTCGTCAAGGGCCGCTAGGATCAACCGGGGGAAGTGGGCATCCCTGATGGTTGCCCACTTTTTTTAACCCCGCTCGTCTTCCTGCTTGGGCTGCAACTTGATGTAGACAACGACGATCAAGACAGAAAGGACAAGCACCCCGGCGAGGGCCTGGTGCGAGTATTTCATGATCAGGTCCTGATTGCTGCCGATGAAATAGCCCAGCCAGGTGAGGACCGTCACCCAGATCCCCGCGCCGAGCAGGGTGTAGAGGGAAAACTTCAGGTGATTCATCCCGGCAAGCCCTGCCGGAAGCGAAATGAGGTGGCGGACCACCGGCAGGAGGCGGCCGATGAAGGTCGAGATCTCGCCGTGCCTGAGGAAGAAACACTCGACCTTGGCAAACTTCTCCTCGGTGATCCAGACATATTTCCCGTATTTCAACAGAAGCGGCCTGCCCAGATAATGGGAGGCGAAATAATTCAGGTAAGCGCCGAAGAGGCTGCCCAGGGTGCCGCAAAGAATAACAGGCAGCATCTCCATCTTGCCCGCCTGGACAAGATACCCGGCCGGGGGCATGACAACCTCGCTGGGGATCGGGATCACCGAACTCTCCATGGCCATCAGGATGAAGATTCCCGGATACCCCATGGCCCCGATACTCTCCACGAGCCAGTTGATCAGATTGTGCATGTGACGCTCCTTGCTTTGGTGGTGGAGCGCCATTCTATACGGTTCTGGGTAAAAAAACGATCAATTATAACGGGCGATCAGGTTGAAAGGCAAAGGCGCGACCGGAGACCAAAAAGGCCCGCTCCTTGGTCACCGGTCGATTGCGTTCGCATTAACTATCGTGTTCAACAGCGCAGACAACCCCGGATACAACGCAAAAGCGTCATACCGAAAGAGCCGCCTCGATCCATTACAGCAAGGTTAACGTGGCAAGGTCTCCGACAAAATAACTGATAATCGCAAGCACAATTGCCCCCACCCCGTAGGTGAGCCATGCCCACCAAGGAATCGTCCTGCAACCTGTCCAGATACAGTTCAGCATGTGTTTTTCCATACCAGATAATTTTGTTTTCGTGAAAGCGGTCGAGCCAAGGGACGAGGAGTCCGCCGGCTCGACCGCAAGGTAAAGATCAACGCCATCCGTCAGTTGTTGTTGCGCACATTTTTCACCGAGATGCTGAGCACACCTGCGTCAGGGTCCCCCTCGGCGGTATTGGTGATGGTGAGCGTCGCCCCGGCGGTATTGCCCACCGTGCTTTGAAAGGTGAGCCCGCCTGTGCCGCCGAGATCGTTGGTGTCTTCGCTGGTCCCCTCGTAAAGCGTGCCCTGCACGGCAACATCAATGGTGTTGTTGACGAGCAGGCGGACGGTGATGTCGTACTCCACCCGGACCTCGCCGCCCCATTTATAGGTGCGGTGCGCGGAGTTCACCATTTTATCCGGCCCCAGTTCCAGTTCGAAATACTCCGGGGCCGGGTCGGTGATCTCATCGTCCCACGGCCAGGATTCGTCATCACGCCCCCAGAAATCGATGAAGATCTGGGCGATGCGGTAGCGATCAGCGGGTTGTTGCAAGTGGAGGTCCTTGACAAGCTCGGCGCTGTTGAGCGTCACGCTGACCTGGACGGACTGGAGAATGCCGTCAATCACCTTGGAAGACTTGAGCATGTACGTGCCAAAGGGCACATCGGTCAAGATGAAGCTGCCATCGCCTGCGGTAAATGTGGTTTTGCCGTCGTAGACCTGCACCAGGGCGCCGCCCACGGGATTGCCGTTTGCATCAAACACCTTGCCGCGAATGGTTCCACGGGTGAGCACCTTCTTCCATCTGCTGACGGTATAGCTTTCGATCCGGGGTTCGCGGTACAGCGCGGGCTCGGCATAGCCGTACAGTCCGCCCTGGTCCGGGCCGTCCCACCACAACAGGTTGTCCGGCGAAACCGCATCGGCGGCCACGGCGGTTTCCCAGTCGGTGCTGTCCTTTCCGTCCGCATCATCGTTGGCAAAGGCGTTGAGAAACTGGTTGGCAACGTCATCCGCCCCATCGGTGAGAATCTCGCCGAACCAGCCCGCTTTTTCGTAGGCCTGATTGTAGATCATGTCGTACAGCCAGTGGGCCGCGTGGTCGCGTTCCTCGGCGGAATAGGTGTAGAGTCCGTCCGGGGTGACGGGCCGCACCATGGCGCCTTGATCAATGTCGCTTTGCTCCAGATCCGTGGGCATCACCAGCGCCTGATCTGTTTCCAGATGCGCGTTGCGGCCCTTGGCTTGGAGCCAGATAAACGACGAGCAGACCGAGGGGCGGGTACCGGCTGCCCATCCGGCTCCTGGGCCTTCGGGAGCGCCTTTTCCGATGGCCGGGTCCGTGTAGCAATACCAGCGATAATGGTATTTCGAAGTCACTCCCGGCCTGCCGCCGGCACTGCGGGCATCCGTGGCAATGGCATGGAGCGCGGCCCGCACCGCCGGGGTTTCCTGCATGGGATCGGGTTTGATCACCAGCGGCGGGATCATCTTCATCTGGTCGTTGTGGGTGATGCCGATCATGTGCGGCCCAAAGGCCGATATCGAGTAGGATTTGTCATATTCCGGGTCAGGAAAGATCTCGCCTTCGACAGAGGCTTGCACGGTTTGCGTTACCGCCCCTGGCCAGACATATTTCAACACACTCGGTTCAAAACCGTCGGACCCGTCGGAAAGCACGCCGATCATATGATCCATCAAACGGCCTTGGCTGCCGGTGCTGTGGGTGATCTCCTCATAGTTTTTGGTCATCATGCCGGAATGGCTGTAAAACTGCGACGGGTTCACATTGAGCAGCAACCCGCCGATGATTCCCTCTCCTCCGGGGGACAGGATGATGTCGCCCTTGCGGGCGTTCATCCAGCGGGCGGGCAGCTCATAGTCCGCAGTCTCGTCGGTGAGCTGGCAGACCAGTTGGCCTTGCTCCGCCAAAGCCAGCTCTTCCTCGGTGAGGTTATCCGGGTCGCAGATCTGCCCCTCCCCGACAAAGCCCGGAGGAGGAGGCCCATTGCGCAGGGCGTAGCCCCCGGAACCCCTGCGGCCCGCTGGGATGCGGGGCAGAAAAGCAATACTCTCCGCCATGGTTGCCTTGAGGGTCTCCACTGTCGTTGCCTTGGCAGCGACTTTAGTCCGCTGCGCTGACTTTACTTTCGTTTTCTTGGACCGATCCTCCATCATCAGGGTATCCAGCGGCGCGTAAACGGCGGACAGCGTCTGCAATGCCTGTGTGCGCGTCGGCGATGCGGCGTTGTGGGTCCGAAAATCTCCCAAGGAAACAGCCAGGGTGCCGGTTTTTTTATCCAGGGCCACATCCCCAGGATTTACCACTCTTTCCCCAGGATTTATCACTTTTTCCGCCGGATTTACGATACTGCCGAGGATATCCTCCACCAACTCCCAGGGCCATGGTTTGCGGGTCAAATCCGGCTCGTGCGGATCAAAAGGAAAGTCCGGTTTCAGCCCCCACTCGGGCACGGGGATGTCGAAAACAGCGCTGCAACGGACCGGATGCGTGCCGGTGGTCCCGGCATACAGCACGGAAAAGCCCTTGACGTCATAATGCAACTGGCCGTTCTGCGGCGAGCCGGTAACAAACGGAACATTGACCGCAATCATCGACGCCGACTGCGGGGCAATGGTGATCGGGTTCTTAAAGGTAACAAAAGGCTTGGGGATGGCAGGCGCATCAGGATCATCGGACAACGGCGTTACGGAGAGCCGATCGAGCACGATCGGGGTGTCTTCGACATTGTAGACGGTGAACGTGCCGTTGACCATGTTGTAACGCTTGTGCGCAAAGATCTCGGCGCTCACATGCGGCACGACGGTTCCGGTGCGTTTGCAGATCGCATAGACGGAATGGATCGTGAGCGTGCGCTTCACCGTGATGCCGAGATGCTTTACGCGGCACGTTACCACGAACTGGCCGATGCCGGTTTTGTGATCGATGGCCGGGAAGAAATCGTGCTTGATCAAAGGAGAACTTGTGGTTTGGCTGGAGCCGTCACCAAAGTCCCATTCGAACTGGGGCTTGACCTTCAGGCCGGGGCCGAAAATCGCCTCATGATCTATTTCCGTCAGATCATAGATCGTCGCAATCGAAATTTTTGCCGGGCGTATAGGAGTTGCCCTTACACCCGACTCCAGCGGAGTTGATCGTTGCACCGCGCCGCCGTAAAGCCTTCGCGATTCCATGCGTGCCGAGACAACGGCATTTTCCGCCATGGCGCTGGCAAGCGGACTCCGCTTAGCAAGACGTGCGGCAAGCGATTTTTTACCGAGGACCCGGCTGATATGCGTTGCGACCGAGGACGATGGAGACAAGATCGGCAAGGTTCGCGTGTCGATGAACGAACCGAGGGTGAGCAGGGCGTCATATGGGTGGGTCGGCGACTGCGAAACCCCGATCATGGCAATATCGTTTTTATTTTTCTGATAGGAAAACTGGAGCGGCGCCCCTTGCACGTCCAAAAGCGCCACCTGGCGCTCCGAATCGCCATTGCCGGCAATCGCCCGGACCACCAAACGCCGCTGTCCCGCCGTGGGAAACTGAAGATACTGCATGGCGCCGGGCACGCCGTTGATGACCACCGACATCCCCGTGTTCTGCATGGTTTTATCTTCATTGTCGAAGACCTCGACCCGCACTGTCTCTCCAGGTCGTGGAGAAGACGGTTGTAATGCGATACGACCGATAAGACTAGACATAGCATCCCCCCTAAGTGTGATGTTGCACCCTAACAATGCGCCGGGCAACATACCCGGCCAATGTCGCTTCAAAATATGCGCGCAGATGTTAGGGCAAACTTTCGCCACTAAAAACAACTAACGCTACACGCAAGGCACAAATGTATGCAATGGGGTTTAACCTGACAAGTTATTTCTGTGTAAAATGCAATATTTTTCACCTCGGATTTCTGAACTCTTTGCAACTCCATTGACAGACATGCAAAAATAACATATGATCAACTGCTCATATATTTTACAAGGAGGAGCCATGCCGACGGATCAATGCCTGTGCCGGATCATCCACCAGAGTCGGGTGGAAAAAGCCCGACAGACCATGCCGCCAAGCCGGGAGATAGACCGGCTCACCTTGCTTTTCAAAGCAATGGCAGACCAGAGCCGCCTGAAAATCCTCATGGCCTTGCATCAGGAAGAGATGTGCGTCTGCGATCTGGCCGCTTTTCTGGGGGTGAGCGAATCGGCGGTGAGCCATCAGCTACGGATGCTCCGGCAGATGGCCCTGGTGGCCAACCGCCGCGAAGGACCGGTGCTCTATTATCGGCTCACCGATGCGCATATCAGCCAGCTTGTCCTTGTGGCGCTGGATCATATCAGAGAGTAATGTCACCACTGCGGATGCCGGGGGTCCAGTGCCCTGTAATTTTCTTAAAACCTGGATCGGAGTCTCGCTTCGCTCACTTACCTCCGGCCTGCGCCGGAATGACGAATCGGACTGAGTTCGGGCTTTTCGCAAGACCATCAACCCTGGAGGAGTAATTCCATGCACCTCATCTTCAGCATCCTCAGCGAATCCTGGCAGCTGCTTCTAGACGCCGCCGTCTACATCCTCTTCGGCATCCTCATCGGCGGCCTGCTCAAGGTCTTTCTCTCGCCCGCCTATGTGGCCCGCCATCTGGGCCAAGGCCGCTACAGCTCGGTGTTCAAGGCGGCCCTGTTCGGGGTTCCTCTGCCCCTGTGTTCCTGCGGGGTGCTGCCTGCGGCGGCGGCCCTAAAACGACAGGGCGCCAACAACGGCGCCACCACCGCCTTTCTCATCTCCACCCCGGAGTCGGGCATCGACTCCATCAGCGTCAGCTATGCCCTGTTGGACCCGATCATGACCGTGGCCCGGCCCCTGGCCGCCTTTGTCTCCGCCCTCATTGCCGGATGCATCGAAAATACCTACAACCCGCCCAGGCCCCAGCTGGCCATGGCTGCCGATCTTTCCTGCGCGGTGGATGGCTGTTGCAGCGGAGTAGACTGCCCGCCTGCGGAACACGCCAGGCACCACACCTTGCCTGAAAAGATTCGGGCCGGAATGGGCTATGCCTTTGGCGAACTCTGGGGAGATCTGGCGGGCTGGTTCTTCATCGGCCTGCTGCTGGCCGGGCTGATCTCCGCCCTGGTGCCCGACGAGCTGATCACCAGCTATCTTGGCGGGGGCTTTGTCGCCATGCTCCTGATGCTGGCCTTCGGCATCCCGCTGTATATCTGCGCCACCGCCTCCACCCCCATTGCCGCAGCGATGATCCTCAAGGGCGTCAGCCCCGGCGCGGCCCTGGTCTTTCTCCTGGTGGGCCCGGCCACCAACATGGCCACCATCTCGGTGCTGGTCGGCCTGCTGGGCCGTCGCACCACCGTGGTCTATCTGGCCTGTATCGCCGTAACCGCCGTGCTCTTCGGCCTGGCCCTGGACGGCGTCTACGCGGCTTATGGCATCTCGGCCAAGGCCGTGGTCGGGCAGGCCGGGGAGCTTGTGCCCTATCCGGTGCAGTTGGCTGCGGCCCTGGTGATTCTGATTTTGTCAGTCAAGCCGATGGTTACGATGATCAGAAGATGGTTGGGGAAAGGTGCGGGTGGATCGGACAGCGGTTGTGGCTGCGATGGAGGTTGCGAGAGCAAATAAGGGGCCAAGGCGGCAGCACTCTTTGCCTCCCCCTTTGACAAAGGGGGATTGAGGGGGAGCAGTGTTAACGGCGTTTGAAAACATCGGAATCAACGAGGCCGTTCGGGAAATCCCCCCTCGCCCCCCTTTGTTAAAGGGGGGAATAAAAAATCGCCCCTTAATAAAAGGGCGGTGCTGGGGGTATCTCTGAAAATCTCACTTAAAAATCGGCAGAAAATCCTCTTCCCCAGGTACCCCGTCAATGGGCAGGGTGATGGTAAAGAGCGCCCCTTTGCCGCGGGCGCTTTTGGCCGTGATGTCGCCGCCGTGGCGCTTGACGATGCCGTAGCTCACGGACAGGCCCAGGCCGGTGCCCTCCACCGCCGGCTTAGTTGAGAAAAACGGCTCAAAGATCGAACCCATGTCTTTCTGCCGGATGCCCTTGCCCGTATCCTGGATGAGAATCCGGACATTCTCCCCGGCCACCTCGGTGATGATGGTAATGGTGCCGCCGGTTTCGGGGATAGCCTCTTCGGCATTGCCGATCACATTGAGAAGCACCTGCTTGATCTGGTCCGGCACCGCCTGGATCATGGGCAGCTCCTGGGCGAAATGCCGCTCCACCGTAATGCGCTTGTCGCTGAGCTTCTTTTTGCCAAGCAGCAACAGCTCCTCGATGATCCGGTGCAGGTCAACCGAGGCGACCTTGCCGGTGGTGGGCCGGTTGAAATCCTGCAAGGTGCTGATCAGATCCTTAACCCGCACGCATTCGCCGATGGCGACATCGAGCATCTCGGCATCGCCCTTCTCAAGCTTCACATACTTGCGCAGGCCCTGCAAAAAATTGCGGATACCGATGATCGGATTGCCGAACTCATGGGCAATGGAGGCGGCCAGCTTGCCCACCGCACTGAATTTCTCGGCATGGAGCAACTGCTCGTAGGTGCGGGTCAACTGATTGGTTCGCTCCTCGACCCGCGCCTCCAAAGCATCGTTCATCCGCCGAACCTCGGCCTCCATGCGCTTGCGGTCCGTGATGTCCTGCAAGGTTTCAATGGCGCCGATGATGTCCCCGGCCAGATTCTTGATCGGCGCGGCAGTGAAGAAAAGCCATTTGCTCTCGTGGCCGAAATCGAAAAAATCCTCCACCTCATAGGCTCCCTTTACCAGGGAGGAAGGCCGGTACTTGCCGGTATAAAACTTGGCGATATCAGCCTCTTCAGCCCCATTGAGCATCAGGTCGGCCAAAATGGGCCGCTGGTAGAGATAAAAGGCCTTCCACTGGTTCTGGGTGCCCACCATCTCGCTGGCCGTCAGCTCGGTCATCACGGCGCAGGCCTTATTCCAATGGGTGATGGTATGGTTTTCGTCGATAACAAAGGTGGGAATGGAGCTGCCCTGCAAGATCTGCGACAGGCGCTCCCCGCTTTCCAAAAGATCTTCCTCGGCCTGCTGCCGCTCGATGATCTCCTGGGCCAAAATCGCGTTGTATTCCTGATAGCTGCGGGTCCGGGCGGTAAGCTGCTTCTCCAAAGCGTCATAGGCCAGGCGCAGTTCGGCCTCCCTTCTTCGCTCCACGGTCACATCCCGAATCACCTCGGAAAACCCGGCCAACCGGCCATTATGATGCACTGGGGCGAATGAACGCTCGAAGGTGCAGACCCCGCCCTCCGGGCAGGTCCGGTTGAAATCCACGGTAAACTTCTTGCCGGAAAGCGCCCGCTGGTAGAGGTCGCTGGCCCAGGCCCGCTGGCTGCTGGGCAAAACGTACTGGTGGCGCGAACCCGGACCCACCGTGAGATTGAAGACCTCTTTGAGCAGCCGGACATAGGCGGGGTTGACAAAAACAAACCGCGCCTCGGTATCAAGCAAGGCCATGCCTTCCTGCCTGCTTTCCAAAAGCGCGTTTGCGTCGAGAATCGTTTGCGAAATGAGGGAATCTGCCATGAACGTGCCGTGCCAAAGGTGAGGGTTTGGGGAAAGCGTCTCCGAGGTACCGTAAAGCAGAACTGCTGAGTTTTCCATTAAAAAAGAACCAACTCCAAAACCAGTCCATGATTTACATCCGCCACGGGAATTGGTATCAATCTAGTATGCTAGAAAAAAGTGCGCCTCCCATGAAATACAGCCTGCAACATCGCTACATCGCCACAGTGCTTGCCCTGGTGCTTGGCGCTGTCCTGGCTCTGGGAGGGGTATTTTTCATAACCCTGCGCTCCGCCACCCATTCCATCATCCACCAGAGCACCGACACCCTGCGGGAAGTCATGCTCGACCAGTTCAGACATCGCGGCGCGATCATGGTCAGCCTACTGGCCGACAATATTGCAGCCCCCCTCTCCCAAGCCGATATGGAGACAATCCATCATCTGGGCGCCTCTGCCCTGAAACAAAAGGATGTGCTGTACTTCTACGTTTTCAGCCCCCAAGGCGAGTTGCTTGACGATGGCCTAGGCAATGCCCCCGCCTCTGGCAAGGCCATGAAAAATCCAGCCTCCGAGCAGACGGTGGCCACAAACACGCCCCTGGTGCAGATCGAAAACGAGATCATGGATGTGTCCATGCCCATCTTCGTTGAAGATAAATATCTCGGCGGAATCCAGATCGGCTTTTCCCTGAAAGGCGTCAACCGGGAAATGGAAGAGCGAATCGCCGCCTTTCACGATCTGGGGCACACAAAACGCGCTGAAGCCCTGACCATGCTCTTCTTTCTTTCCACCTGTTTTATCGCCATCGGGATCATCCTTGCCTATTTTCTGGCCAGGAACATGAGCAATCCGGTTCTGGAGCTGGCCCATTACGCCCAACGCATCGGGCAGGGCGACTTCGGCTTCCGCTTTTCCCTGAAACGCAGGGATGAACTGGGCCTGCTCTCAAGAACCATGAACGAGATGGCCCTACAGATCAACGAGAAGAACAAGGCCCTGCTTGAGGCCCACACCCTGCTGGAAAAACGGGTGCAGGACCGCACCAGAGAACTCATGCTCGCCAAGGACAAGGCAGAAGCGGCCAACCGAGCCAAATCCAATTTTCTCGCCAATATGAGCCATGAGATCCGCACCCCGATGAACGGGGTAATCGGCATGACCCAGCTCGCCCTACTGGCTTCGCCTCCCCCGGAACAGCGCGAATACCTGGAGCTCATTGAAAAATCCTCCTACCGGCTCCTGACGGTGGTGAACGACATCCTGGATTTCTCAAAGATAGAGGCCGACAAGCTTGAGCTGACGGTTGCGCGCTTTGATCTGCGGGACACCATTGCCACGACAATCCGGGAGTTCTCCTTCAAGGCCAAGGAAAAAGACCTTGCCCTCGACTGGAACGTTGCCGACGAAATTCCCGACGCCTTCATGGGGGATGCGGGCAGGTTGAGCCAGATCCTCATCAACCTCATCGGCAATGCCCTCAAGTTCACTAAGGCGGGGCGAATCTCGGTACGGGTTGAAAAGGAATACGCCGAGCTGGATGAACTCATCGCGCATTTTTCAATCACCGATACCGGCATCGGCATTTCCCCGGAATATCAAGCCTCGATCTTCGAGGCCTTTTCCCAGGCCGATGAATCCCACAGCCGTCCCTACGAAGGCACCGGCCTGGGTCTTGCCATCTGCGCCAAGCTGGTTGCCCTGATGAGCGGCCAGATTTGGGTGGAAAGCACCGAAGGACAGGGCTCTGTTTTTCATTTCACCGCCCTGCTGAAAAAAGCGGCGGCTGAAAACCCCGACCTGGAGAAAGGCGACACGCACGGGCTACCTGCCGAGACACCCCAAGGGCAACCCGGCCCACAGTTTGAGATTCTTCTGGTGGAAGACAATCTGGTCAATCAGAAAGTGGCAGGAAAGATGCTGGAACGTTCCGGCCATCGGGTGACTATTGCCAACAATGGCCAGGAGGCAGTTGAAGTCTTTGCCCGCCGGCCTTTTGATCTGGTGCTGATGGATATCCAGATGCCGGTGATGGATGGATTTGAGGCGACCCAGGCAATCCGCGACCTGGAAAAAGCATCCGGCACGCACACGCCCATCATCGCCCTCACCGCCCACGCCATCAGCGGATACCGGGAAAAATGCCTGGAACTGGGGCTGGACGATTATCTCTCCAAGCCGATAAAGATCGCCGACCTCAACGCCAAAATCGCCGAACATCTTCCGCCAAGGCCGAACACCCCCAGGGAAACCGCCTGACCTTACCTTACCGGACAACCTCCGCCGTCTTTTTAAAATCCCGCTGTTTCCAGAGCAGATAGATCGCCGGATAGATGAGCAGTTCGAGAATGGCCGAGGTGCCGATTCCTCCCACCATGGGCGCGGCGATCCTTTTCATCACATCGGCGCCGGTGCCGGTGCTGAACATGATGGGAACCAGACCGAGCAGCATGGTGCACACCAGCATGAGCTTGGGCCGAATCCTTTTCACCGACCCGTACATGATCGCCTCTTTCAGATCTTCAAGGGTCTGCAATTTTCCCGCCTTCTTCCATTTGTCACGGGCCAAGTCGAGATAGAGGAGCATGACCACCCCGGTCTCCGCGTCGATACCGGCCAGGGCGATGATCCCCACCCAGACCGCGATGCTCATGTTGTAGCCGAGGAGGTACAACAGCCAGAAGGAGCCGACCAGCGAGAAGGGTACGGCCAGCAGGACAATGGCCGTCTTGATCACCGACTTGGTGTTTAAAAAAATGAGCACGAAGATGACCAGCAGGGTGAGCGGGACAACGAGCTTCAGCCGCTCGTGGGTCTTGACCAAATGCTCGTATTCCCCGCTCCACTCCAGGCGATAGCCCTCGGGAATCTTCAGCGAACCAACCCGCTGCTTGGCCTCATCCACGAAGCCGCCCACATCCCGACCGGAAAAATCGATATACACGTAAGAGGCCAAAAGCCCTGCCTCGCTCTTGATCATGGGCGGCCCCTTGACGATCTGGATGTCGGCCAGGGCGCCTAGGGGAATCTGGAGAAGCTCCCCGGTGGGCGGGGGAGCAGGCTGGGGCGAAGACATGCCCCCCGGCGTCGGCGCTCCCATGGCCACGGGCACCGGGACCAACACCCTTTTCAGCTGTTCCACGTCGCCCCGCAACTCCCGGGCATAGCGGACATTCACCGGATAGCGCTCCCTGCCCTCCACGGTCACGGTGAGGTTCATCCCGC
>CAYTVV010000048.1:0-21141 GCA_964441875.1 uncultured Desulfurivibrio sp. | reverse complement strand
GGTTGACGGGGGACATGGTACAATAGCAAATAGATAACAGCCCCCTCCTTCCGCCACCTTCTCGCATCCTTATGCCGACTTAACTATTTCTGCGAGTTCCGTGAAGGCCCCTTTGTATTCTAAAATTTTCTTGCGCAAATCCCGACTAGTATTCTCATCAAAAGGATATTCTTTGCCGCCGAAGTGGAATAAGAGGCTTCCATCGGCATTTCTTTTTGGGATTCCATGTGCAAGGCAATTTCTTGGCCAAAGAATCTCTTGCGAATAATCACCCGCGATCTTTTTTGTTTTTAGCAAGTCGTGGCATTTTCTTACTCGATTAAAATTCTTCCAACGTTTGTTGCTATCGCACAGTTTTAATAGTTCTTCGATAGAGGGAGAGCCGATAAAGACGGATAGTGCGGCTTGATGTTTTTTGGCTTGCTCAGTTGTATCAATATGGAATTTGTTAAATACCTCTTCCTGTTGAACTTGAGTGATGCCACTCATAGCATGGACAAATATGTCCTCCAGCAATGCATCTAGGTCTCCTACCTCGGACATGACGATGCCACGCATATTTTCGAGGTCTAATACTTTTCGTACTGACTGGTGTGCTACCCTCAGCAGTTTTCTCTCTATGCCACCTTTGTGAGTTACAAACACTCCTTCCAGCTTTTGGTCATGGACGGCCTGCCAAAGATCAGTGGTTTCTGAAAATGAATAGAAAATGATCTCCGTAAAAACTTCTTGGTCGCGAACTTGTTTTATGAATTTGTCGCCCTGTTCGTCACCCAATTTAAAATCGACAACAATCATGTCGAAATTTTTGAATGGCATGTGCTTGTTGAATTCGTCTGCAGAGTGGACGGGAATGATCTTAGGGGAAAACCCCCACGAAGCTATTTCTGTCTCGATTGGGTCTTTGTCTAAGGAGTCAAAAAAATCTTTGTCATCGTCAAACCACAGTATCGAATAATTCAGGTTCATTTTGTTACCTCTACGCGGATTTCCATGCCACGTGGTGATTGGCAGATGGCAGTGATTTTTCCGTCGATTCTTTCTACGATTTCTCTAGCATGGTAAAGCCCAAGGCCGGAGCCCGGTGTCGTTGTCACACCCATATCAAACATTGATTCTGGGTTCTCAAGCTTATCTGATAAGCCGTTCCCATTATCCGTGAATGATATTCTGATTGTATTGTCCCCTACTTTTGTAATCGTTACGTTGAGCTGTTTTGCATCAGCCTTATCAGCATTACTAATGATGTTATCTATCAGAATAGACATCTCGATACGGCTTACTCTGATTTCAAACGGCTCTCGAATTTTATTCGTTACACTCACATGTAGGTTCGAGGCGACAAAATCTTTTGCGACATTGGTTATGTATTGGTCAATAAAGGCTGGGAGGTCAGTTAATTCTTTTGCGATGCCCGCCCTAAAATTTGCCTTGGTGGCGAACTGGGCTACAGCCGTTATACGGTTGTTGGCTAAGGCTGCCTTCTGAAGGAAACCGATTGTTTCCTTGCCGCCAGGCATTTTTTTTAACGCCTTAATTGACCTTCCAATATAGTTGTTGATGATGGAAGAGTCGTGGACGATTTGATGGTGGAAGGAGACTAGTTCCTTCGCATCCAATGATGACACTGATTGGAGGAAAAGAGTTTGAGCTTGGTAGGTTTCTTTTTCATCTTTGAGTTTTGCAATTGTTTTATTTTGCTTAGCTGTAGTTACACGTAGTTCTGCTGCCTCGCTTTTAGCAGCCAGTGCTTCTTGTTCCTTTTCCTCGATAAGCTGACGGATACGTGACAATCCACGCTTAAGGTTTGTGTCAACTTTTTCGGGGTCAATATTTTCTATGTTGGCTAATAGCTTTTTAACTTCTTCTGTGCGAGTTTGATAAACCTCTTCCAGTAGCGAGGGATTAAACCAAAAGCTTATTATTCGATCAGGATTAGCACCGATAAGTGTCATGATTGACAAGGCAATACGTTGATTTTTACGCTCACGAGATTCAACATATTGTTCAGAAGTTTCTTGCCAATCAAGTCCATCGGCTTTGGCTATTGATTGACGAAGAGATTCTGGTACACTATCCCAGCTCAACCCCTCAACTACAAATTTTTCGAGTTTTCTCAATACGCCGAAAAAAAGAACTTCCTTCAGTTGAATAAAGGCATCAGTTTTTATGAGACCTTCTCGGCTAGAGATCGGCTTAAATTGTTCTTCGTCACCCTTTATTTCGACGCGTCCCACAATGTCACGACTACTTAGGTAGCGAGTCTGTCCCTGAGCTTTACGGACATCAAGGCCCAACCAATCATCTCCGCGGTCGCCGTAGGGAGCAATGCGAAAACCGTTCAAGAATAGAAATATGGAGCCAAAATCTACACTCCGAATGCCTGTTTGCCGCTTGAAATAAGATTTTTTGTATGGGTTAAGGTAGTAAATTACGATTCGTGCATCTTGTAGTAGTGGGTATGACACATTGCGCTCAACTAATTTTAAAACAGGCTCGCCCTCATGATACAGCTCCGTTTTCACGGTCCCATCCTCGGGGGAGATAGTAGTGTCTATATAAGTACTGTTGAATTCAAGTTTGTCAAAAATTTGGTTCTTGATGACGGCATTAATTTTTTCAGGGTAATCTTTGTTTTCCTCTTCTGCTTTGAAGTCTGGCGCTGAGAGAGTAATGCGGAACTTGTTTCTTAGGAAGAGCTGGTTAGGGTTGAGGAACCTTTCAAGAGATTCTTTTAGCTCCAACAGTCTTTTACGATCCCAATCACTCCTGAGGTTTGAGATGACTAACACGGTACCGTTTGCCGGGAACTCTTTCAGCGTAGCCAGCTTAGCGGCTGTGTTTTCATTAATATCGGTGACGACTAGCTTGATTTGCTGAATTGTTAAATCTTTATTGTCCTCAATTTCAAAATCAGGCCAGTTAATCTTTAGATGTAGAAGCTCTCCGCCCTTTGACCGAGTAAGTAAATCAAGCCGTTTGCCGAGCCTGTCGCAGGAAAACCGACCGATACCTTTGTTTCCTGCGAGGTAGCGACCATTTTCCTGTGGGGCTAATTTTTTTTCTGAGTATGCAATATTGAGCCACTTGTCCTTGATGTCACCAAGATCCATCCCGCAGCCCTTATCGGCAATGATGATTCGTGATGAGCGGAAGGCCTTTCCTGCTTCAGGAAATCTGTCAAACTTAATCAGGACTGATTCTGATCCTGCATCGTAAGCATTTTTTGCTAATTCCACTATGGCGATGTTGTCGTCATTGATTAGGTCTTTGCCAACAAGATTTTTTAGTAGGGCGTTGGTTATAAAATGGAGTGTTTTTTCCATGGGGATTCCGTTTTAGGAGGCTAAGTCCTTAAGGATTAGTCCAATTGCTTCGGAAAATAAGGGTGGGACGGCATTACCGACTTGAGTATAACGTGGACACTTATTTTTACGATCTTTACCGCCAGTTGTGTAACTCCCGGTGAACTGAAACCAATCAGGAAAAGTTTGTATTCGTGCATTCTCGCGCACGGTCAGGATGCGTGGCTCGGAATAGTGAACCATGTCGTCAGGCAACGTGGTAATGGTGGCTGATGGCGAGTCTCCGTGTAGGGGGGTCAAAGCATGTTTCTTGATCCCTAAGCGTTTGCGGTCTTCTTTGCTTAGTGTCTTCCCTTGAGTGCAGGTGGCAATAATTTTTCGAAATTGGTGAATGGTGCCTACTCTATGGTTTGGGAGGCGTAAACTGTCTGGCTGACTTTTTGTCCCTTTGCGCATTAATTTGGCAAAGTTGGATTTGTTTCCCGTGCCGTTATACACAATTTGTTTGTAACCCTTCAGCTCACAATCAGTGTTTTCGGTCAACTCTTTTCCTGAAACCTCAAGGTCGCCTATTGCTTCCTTGACCGACACAGGTCTATCGGTGGGGAGTCCTTTGGTTGAGAGGAATGACTGTCTGTTTGTAGCGAGAATATCGAATGGGGTTTTGCCATTGAGTTTTTTGTAAGCAGAGTCATCTTTGTGGATAGCTATGATTATAAAGCGTTTGCGTGCTTGTGGAACGCCATAGTTACTCAGATCTATCAAGTCTGAAAAGACCTTATATCCAATTTCCTCTAATCGCGCTGTCACCTTGGTTGAATATGGAATGCTCTGGCTATCCCCATTGCCGTGTTTTTTAAACGGCAATGTAAAGCCTACTACGTTTTCAATAAACAGAATGCGGGGCTGCAATTTTTCGACAAGCTTAATATAATCTTCAGTAAGTGAGTTGCGTGGGTCAGAATGAGTCCTGCGGCCAGCCATGGAAAATCCCTGGCATGGAGGACCACCAGCAAGAAGAGGTATCTTTCCTTTTAATTCGCTTAGCTCAGCACTGTATTTCTTCAGTAAGTCTGAAGTGGTAATAGCATCCTTTGGCAGCCAATTAGGCCAATTGAAATCACCTCGTTTGCCGAGGACCAGATTGGTTTTCAAGGTTTTAAATGCGCTGGCATTTTTTTCGATCGCGAAACAACCCTGCCATCCAGCATTAATCAGCCCGAGTGAAATCCCGCCGCACCCTGCGAACACATCTGCAAAAGAGAGATGAGTATCCTTTTGAGTGTTTTGATTCTGTTTCATGGCGAATCCACTCCCCCTCCCCCCTTGAGTATCTACTAATAAGAATTTTGGGGTACAATACTCAATTCTCATACATCAGAAAATATATTTAACCACGACTGTATCATAAAATTGTAAAGGAATTCCAATAAATAACGGCTCTGGAGTCTCTTTAACTATATCAAGGAGATCCGAGACATGAATTCGACTCTCTTACCAATTAGAACCATGGAAAACCAGCCCGTTTTCTGTTCACTTATTGCGTTGTCACGGGTTGATTTCCACATATTGCGATATTGTCTGATAGGATATGGAAAAGCAAAAGGAAAGTAAACCTAAATTCCGTCCGAATCCCGACCTCTTCACATCTGGCCGATGACTTTTTCCAGCACGGCGCTGAACAGCGCTTGCTCCTCTGCGGACAGGGTAGCGGTGATCTCTTCGGTGAGGCGCAGATGGTACTGGTGGTGTTCGGCAAAAAGTCCCTGCCCCTTTTTGGTCAGCGCGATCAGGTAGGAGCGGCGGTCCGTTTCGTGGGGGGTTCTTTGTAGTAGCCCTTGCTGCTCCAGTCGGTCGACCATGACGGTGAGGGTGCCGGTGGTCACGCCCATCTTCTTGGCCAGCTCCTTCATGCGCAGTGCCCCCCCTCCGTGCGCTCCATGGCCGACGATCTCGATGGTGTGCATCTGGGCTGTGGACAGGCCGGAGTTTTTCACCACGTCCTGCTCCCAGGAGGAAAGCTTTTCGTACAGTTCCACGAGCTGGTGGGAAAGTTTCGCAATCTCGCTCATTGCGACAGGCATGGCTCGCCCTCACAGGTGTGGATTTCAACGGTGAGGTGGGAAAGATTGGTGAACTCGCGGAGAAGTTCCCTGTAGTATTCAACCTGTTGCGGATAATGGGTGACAATGGAGAGGATGGCTGCGTAATGGGCCGGTCCGACCTTCCAGACATGCATGTCCGCAATCCGGTTATCCAGTGTGCCCTCGATTTTTTCTTTTATGGCCGCAAGCTCCTTGGCGCTGATGCTGCCGTCCAGCAGGATTCCCCCGGTTTCCCGCAACAGGCCATAGGCCCAGCGGCAGATAACCCCCGCGCCCACGATGCCCATGAGAGGGTCAAGCCAGTTCCAGCCGAGATATTTGCCAAAGAGCAGGGCGGCAATGGCCAGAACCGAGGTCAGGGCATCGGCCAAGACGTGCAGGTAAGCCGACTTGAGGTTGTGGTCATGATGATGGTGGTGATGGTCGTCATCGTCGTGGGCATGGCCGTGGTCATGGTGGCCTTGCAGGAGAAAGGCGCAGGCAATATTGACCAGCAGGCCCAGGGCTGCCACGCCGATGGCCTCGTTGAAATGGATCGGCTGCGGGGCCAGGATGCGCTGGCCGGACTCGACAAGCATGATCAGGGCAACCACGATCAGGACAATGGCGCTGGCAAAGCCGCCCAGAACGCTGACCTTGCCGGTGCCAAAGGCAAAGGCCGTATTGGCCGCATGTTTTTTGGCAAAACGGTAGGCAAAGATCGTGATCAGGAAGGCGGCAACATGGGTGCCCATGTGCCAACCGTCGGCCAGCAAGGCCATGGAGCCAAAGGCCATGCCCGCAGCGATCTCGAAGAGCATGGTGATGGCGGTGATGATCAGCACTTGCCGGGTTCGTTTCTCGCCATGTTCCTGGATCACGGCGAAATCATGGGGGTGCTGCCAGGTATCAAGGGAATGGGTGTGCATCCGGGGCCTCTCTGATTAAAAAAAATGGGTGGTTTTGCTCCGTTTCGGACATGCGCCGTCGCGGTGGCAAGGTAAACGGCACTAGAGAGGTGAGGATACAAGGGTGTTGTTTGAAAATCAAGATATTTGTTTTTCAAACAAGATGGCCGGTGGGGGGTGAACGTGGGGGGAGCTTTTTGAAAAAAACCGGCGCGGGAGATCTCCCGTGCCGGTTTGGACTAGTACTTTGTAACTCTTAATATTTCTGAAAAACGCCCTTTTCCTCGGAGGCTACGCTTACCTGCGGGAGGGGTTGGGGATGGGGGTAGCTACAACCTGCTACTGTAATAGCAACTTCCCCCTCTCCCTAACCCTCCCCCCGCAAGGGGGGAGGGAATTAATTTGAGGTCGATTAAAAAGTTACAAGGTACTAGCTTGGATCGCTGTAGCTTACAGCAGATCGGTTTTTTTGAGCACTACGATGGCGCCCTGGTACGAGACAACCAGCACCAGCAGCCAGCTAACGAGCAGAATGGTATTCATGGTGTGTTCCTTTCTTTTGACATTAGTAACGAACCAGCCAAAGTAGAAAAACAGGCTGGCGCATCAACCTGTAACTGTTCAGCTGTGCCGCAGATGCGAGGAAGAGGCCTGCGAAGTGTGCTATTGCACATGAGCAGGCCGATGACAACGCAGATGTGGTGCTGCTGGATAGTTACGTTAATACATGTCGTTGGCGTCTTCTCCCGCCAGTTCGGCCGTGGTCAGTTGTTTCGCATCCATCAGCTTCCAGACATAGGCGACATAAGCCAGGACAAAGGGAACGGCCAGGGCCACGCAGCTCATGACCGTGAGGGTGTACTTGCTGCTTGAGGCGTTATAGATGGTGAGGCTCGATTGCAGATCGGTCAGCGACGGATAAAAAGCGGTGTTGTGAAAGCCGGCCAGGGAAAAGATCGCCAGCCCCACCAGCACGGTGCCGATGCCGCCAAACCAGATGCCGTTGTTCTTGCCGAGAAAGCCGGTGGCGGCCACGCCGTAGATCACGGAGCCCAAGCCCGCCAGAAGCAGGAACAGCACCACTGGCATCCCCAGCAGGTTGTTGAGGTACTTGCCCTTCTCCATGAAGATCTCGCCGGTGGCCGGATTGACCGCAAAGCCGTCCATGGTCACCAGGTTGATGAGGATGGTGAGCAGGAAGGGCAGGGCCCAGAGCAGGTTGATCCAGCTCGCCTTGCGGGCCTTTTTGACCAGGGGTTCATGGGCAACGTGGTTGACGATGTACATGGCTCCCAGAGTTCGGGCCAGGAAGACCAGGAACAGACCGAAGGCTAGATTGAACGGGTTGAGCGCCGCTTCCAGGCCGTGGTACGGGGTGTGCCAGGTCACGGAATTGTAGAGGTTGAGGCTGAAGCGGGAGCCGGTGAAAAAGGTGCCCACTGCCGCGCCGATCAGAAGGAGTCCGACGCTGCCGTTGATGGCCATGAAGATCTCATAGGTCCGTGCGCCAAGGATATTGTCGGGTTTCTTGCGGTATTCGTAGCTCACCGCCTGGATAATAAAGGTGAAAAGGATAAGCATCCATACCCAGTAGGCCCCGCCGAAGCTGGTGGCGTAAAAGAGCGGGAAGGCCGCGAACAGCGCGCCGCCAAAGAGGACCAGGGTGGTGAAGGTCAGCTCCCACTTGCGGCCCATGGTGTTGATGATCAGCGATTTTTCTTCTTCGCTGCTTGCCAGAGTAAAGATCAGGGTCTGCCCGCCCTGAACAAAGGTCAGGAAGAGAAAGAGCGACCCGACCACGGAGGCGATCAGCCACCAGAGTTGCTGTAGCATTGCGTGATCCAAATTTCCTATCATGGTCTTATGCCTCCGGTCCGATCTTGATTTGCTTCATCATAATGCGAATCTCCGCCAGCAGCAGGGCGGTAAATAGGGTCAGAAAGATGAAAAATGTGGTCTGCACGTTGCTGACGGCAATGTTGGTGCTGGCCACGCCCACCGGCAGCAATCCCTGAATGGCCCAGGGCTGACGGCCCACCTCGGCTACCACCCACCCGGCCTGTTGTGCCACATAGCCTAAAAAGATGGAAAAGAAGCAGGCCAGGTTCAGCCAGCGCTGGTACTCCAGGGTGCCCTTGAAGGCAAAGTAGAGAACCATCAGGAAGATCACCGGGAACAGGGTGCCCAGGACCACCATGATATGAAAGCTGTAGAAGGTGGTGGCCACCGGCGGCGCGGCCTCGGCGGGGTGGTTCAGGTAGCCGTAGCCGAGATCGCCCTTGTACTGGTCGAAGAGGGCCAGGGCGGAGGCGGCTTGTGCTTCATCGCCTGTTTCCTTGGCGTACTTGTAGCGGGCCAACTCGGCCAGGGCGATCTTGCCCGTGACCATGCGCTGTTCGGCCCCGACAATATTGCGCTCGGCATTGCCGAAGACCAGATCGTTGATCCCAGGCACAAAGCTGTTGGCATCCCGGTTGGCCAGGAGCGAAAGCAGGCCGGGGATTTTCGTCTCCTGGTAGAAGGCGGGCAGGTCGTCGCCCGGCCTCTTGCTGGCGTTGATGATGCCCATGGCAACGATGGGCGCTTTTTCCTGCCCAACGTACAGCCCTTCCATGGCCGCCAGTTTCATGGGCTGCCGGTGGGCCACGCTGAAGGCGGCCTCATCGCCGGTAAAGGCGACAAAGATGGAGGCGATGAAGCCGAGCACCGCAGCCACCACCATGCTGCGCTTGGCCATTTTCTGATGCCGCTCCTGCAAGAGGAAGAGGGCGGAGATGCCCACGACAAAGAGCGAGGCGAGCAGAAAGGCCGAGCTGGTGGCGTGGGTGAACTTATGCACCGCCACCGGGGACAGGGCGACCTCCCAGAAATTTTGCATTTCAAAGCGGGCCTTGTCGGGATTGAAGGCCATGCCGGTGGGGAACTGCATCCAGCCGTTGGCCACGAGAATCCAGACCGCCGAGAGGTTGGAGCCCACGGCCACCATCCAGGTGGAAAAGAGGTGGAAGCCCTTGGAAACCCTTTGCCAGCCGAAGAACATCACGGCAAAGAAGGTGGCCTCGATGAAGAAGGCGAAGATGCCCTCGATGGCCAGGGGTGCGCCGAAGATGTCGCCTACCATCCAGGAGTAATTGGACCAGTTGGTGCCGAACTGGAACTCCAGAATGATGCCTGTGGCTATGCCGATGGCGAAGTTGATGCCAAAGAGGGTCATCCAGAATTTGGTGAGTTTTTTCCATTCCTCGTTGCCGGTTTTGACGTAGATGGTCTCAAAAAAGGCGATGAGAAAAGACAGCCCCAGGGTCAACGGCACAAAAATCCAGTGATACATGGCGGTCAGGGCGAATTGTGCCCTGGCCCAGTCCACCGTGGTTAAAAGTTGATCTCCCACAATACCCTCCTTGTGTGTGCTGGCGGCAAGAGCAAGCTCAGGCCATGATTAATAATGCGGTGAAAAACTCCAGAAAATTTGTATGCATCAGCGGGCCGACGGCGTTCTGGTAAGGTTTTCCAGAACATGTCCGGCCCGGTCGCGCTCGGTGTTGAAATTGGTTGCCAGGTAATTGGGAAAGAAAAACAGCTTGAGAACGGCAAGCATGATGAACAGTTTTACGGCGATGATCTTCCACAGGGTTTTCCCCACCACCATGGAGCGGAAGCCGTCTCGATAAAAAAGATACAGCTGTTTCGGCAGTGCGGTCATGTGCGCCTTCCCCCTCAGCGACAAAAACGATCCTGTTCTTCTGTTGTATATGGCGGGCGTTTGCCCGGTCAAATTATTTTTTTCCGCGGGGCTGGTTATGGTCGCCAGCCAAGGGAAAAGGGGTCAGGCAGCAGGCATCTTCCGCCGCTAGGGTGGCAAAATCCGCTTCTCGCAGGGTTGCCCGGAGTTGCTGGTTGGCCTTGTTCCAGACCCGATGCACAGTGCAGATATCGCTAATCCCGCAGGATTCTGGCCGACCCACGCAATCGTTGAGGGAGATCTCGCCGATGATCGCCTCGATGACCGCCAGCAGGGTTATCTCTTTCGGATCGAGCAGCAGGCGGTAGCCGCCGTTTGCTCCCTGAAGGATTTCAATGATTCCGGCTCTGGCCAATTGCTGGGCGATCTTTGCTAGAAAATGCGGCGGCACATCGGTGCGTTCAGCGATATCCTTTCTGCTGACCAGCGTTCCTTTGCCATGCCGGGCGAGGTCTAAAACGCAGCGTATGCCATATTCTCCGGCGCGGGTAAGTCTCATGGGTGCAGCCCACCATTAAAGAAGATATATAAGATGTTTTTAGTCTTATATCGAATTTTGGACATTGTTGTCAAGAAAAAATACGGTGGTGTTGCGGAAAAATGGAGGGAGGGTCTGGGGTGCTTGTTTTTATGCAGCGATGGTGTCGGATGGCGGGGCTTTCTTCTGGTATTTGTTTGCCGTGGCGATACATTTGCTCCGGTACTTGAGCTTGGTGAGGCCGTAGCGGATAACTCCCGAGACGCTGCCCACCGTGTCAGCCAGGGAAATACAGATCTCAAGGACAGGGAGCATTTTAATGGGAAAAAGTTTTTTAAATCGTCTGGCCATTATGTGGGGCGGTTTCTTGTCGCACAGGTCACGGATGAACAGATTGGAAAAAACAGCAAGATTTTGCAGGATATGCAGTTCGTCAACCGAGGATTCCACTTCAGGGGGGTGGGGATCCATGCAGGCGATGATGGTGTCGGAAAAATTCCAGAAACGGGCGATTTCCTGGCCGATTTCATTGAAAGTGAGCTGCTTGAACATCAGGCGGCACATGGCGTTTTCGGAGCTGCCTCGTGTTGTTCCCGCCTCTATGCGACGATACACATCCGGGAAATAGATGGTCATGATGATACGGCCCAGATCGTGCAAAAGTGCACAGATGTACGCTTCTTCCGGGGAAACAGGAATCTTGTATTTCTGGACCAGAAGTTTGCTGAGGTTGGCGCTGAGCAGCGAGATCGCCATTTGTGTGCTCAGGCTATCCTTTTCGCCGCCGGATTTGAGAAATTCTTCGATGAGACTGATGGAAACGGCAAGTTCCCGGACAACATCAAGGCCCAGGGCAGACACGGCCCGCTCGATGGTGGAGACATGTGCGCCACGAAGATAATAGGCCGAATTGGCAACCTGAAGAATCTTGTTGGTGAGCGAATAATCTTTCAGGATGATGGCGGAAACACAGTTTACCGAAGCGCGTTTATTGAGGGTTATCTTCAGGACTTCATTGACGTGCCCGGAGATGGCTGGAAGTTCGCTCAAGTTCATCTTGGCGAAAATCTCAGAGAGTTTTTGATTCTTTACTAAATTGGTGTCTTGTTCCACGAGAACCCTTTTATATTGGAACCGGCCATGCGTTTCGTGTTAAAAGTACGCAAAATCAATAAGATGAAGCAAACTTTTAAATATAACACTTCACGGCAGGGAATGCAACGAGTTGGTGAGGAAGATGAGCGGATGGCAAGGCAACGGCTGGGGTTATCCAAAAACAGGCGCGAGAGCGGCAAGGGCTTCCCGGGCAAGCTGGCCAGTGGTGACAGTGGACAGACGGTCCTCGGCATACAGGGAAAATTCCGTGGTGTCGTCGGAACATGGTTTGATCTTTGCTGCCGCGGCAACAACCTGGAGTAGCCCCAGGGCGCGGGCGGCCAGAGCCCGGACAAAGGGGTCTTCCGAGTCGAGGTAAGGCAGGAGATAGAGGGGCGCCTGCCAGTCGCGGAGCAGATTCGGACGAACCTGAGCCAGTCGGCCCAGACCCCACATGAGGCCCCGCTGGAGGGCCGGGAGTTCGAGGTAAAATCCGTCCTCCCGCATGAAGGAGACCAGGATCTTGGTATATTCTTGGGCCAGTCCCCCATGGCAGGCCAGGCATTCCGCCATGGCCTCCGGCGTGCCCCAGCCGATGCCGCCGGATTCGTCGTTGAGGCTCCACATGAAGCGGCGCATGACAATGCGGGCCGCCTCCATATCCTGATCCGCTAAGCGGGACACGGTCACGCCCATGGCGGAAACGGCATTCCATTTTGTTTTTTCCGAGGCGCTACAGATCGCGGAAAATAACGGGTTGAGCAGTTTTTCCGGCGGGTATCCGGCCAGGGCGGTGAGGACGGCGTCAAGTTCCGCCTGGCTCAACAGGGCCAGGATTTCCTGCTTGCTGCCTCTCTGGCTCACCGCCATGGGCCTTCGTTCCTACTTCCGCATGGCCGCTGCCACGGCGGCGCCAAGTTCCGAGCACTGCTCCAGCGACTCATGGGTCGGGACATTCTTGATCTTGACCCCCTCGCCCACGATTTCAAAGCCCATGTCGGTCATGTGTCCGGTGAGGTGTTTCACCGCCTCGCCGCTCCAGCCGAAGGAGCCGAAGGCCGCGCCGATCTTGTCTTTGGGGCGCAGGCCCTTCATGTAAGTGATGATGTCGGCCATGGCCGGCATGATGTTGTTGTTCAGGGTGGGGGAACCGAGGATGACCGCGCGCGCGTCCAACACCTCGGTGATGATGTCGCTGCGGTGGTTTTTGCGGGCGTGCAGCATTTTTATATTGGTGATCCCGGCTTTGAGCAGGCTGTTCATTACGGCCTTGGCCATCTTTTCGGTGCTGTGCCACATGGTGTCGTAGATGATCACGGCCTTGTTCTTGGTTTCCCCCCGGCTCCAGCGGTCGTAGGCTTCGATGATGGCCTGGGGCGAGGTCCGCCAGATCACGCCATGGTCCGGGGCGATCATCTCGATCTGCAACCCCATCTCCTTAACCTGGGCGAGCAGTTTCTGGACGATTGGGGAGAAGATCATCAGGATGTTGGCGTAATATTTGCCCGCATGCACCATGAGTTCATGGGGGTCCACCTCGTCGTCGAAGCGCTCCGAGGTGGCCCAGTGATGCCCAAAGGCGTCGCTGGAGATGAGCAGCTTGTCCTCCGGGAGATAAGAAAACATGCTGTCCGGCCAGTGCAGCATCTTGGTTTCCAAAAATTGCACCGTCCGTTTGCCCAGGCTGATGGAATCCCCGGTGGCCACGACCTGATACGGCCAGTCTTCCCGGTGGAAATGTTCGATCAGGGCTTTTTTGCCCATGGGCGAGCAGAAGATTTTTTCCGGTTTGATGAGGTCGATCAGCTCGGGCAGGGAGCCGGAGTGGTCCATCTCCACATGGTTGACGATGATATAGTCGATCTTGCTCGGATCGCCCAGCACCTGATAGAGATGGTGGATCAGGTCGCCCTTCATCTCTTTTTTCACGGTGTCAAATAGGGCGATCTTCTCGTCCTTGACCAGATACGCGTTGTAGCTGGTACCCTTGTCCGTGGAATAGCCGTGGAAGTCGCGGATGTTCCAGTCCACGGCGCCAACCCAGTAGATGTCTTTTTTAATCTCTATCGCAGCCATGTCGTCCTCATGGGTAAAGCCCCTGTCGACCTTTTGGTCGGTAGGGGCTTGATTGTGTTAATCAGATTTTGCTTTGTGCAAGAAAGCCGCTACTTTCCCTGCGCCGGAGGCGGGGTGAAGACCCGTTGGCCCAGGGTGGCGTCCAGGGTGAACAGGGCGGTGGTGTCCTTGCCGATGAGCTTGAGCTTATCGAGCACCGCGCCGACATTGGCCTCCTCCTCGACCTGCTCCGAGACAAACCATTGCAGGAAGATGTTGGTGGCGTGGTCCTTCTCTTCCAAGGCCAGGTTGATCAGGTTGTTGATCAGGCCGGTCACCTTCTGCTCGTGGCTGAGGATTTCCTGAAACACGTGCAGGGTCGATTTCCAGTCAACAGGGGGCTGCTTGATGGCCTTGAGCGCCACCCGGCCGCCCCGTTCGTTGACATACCCGAAGAGCTTCATGCCATGGAACCATTCTTCCTGGACCTGTACCTGCATCCACTGGGCCGCGCCGGGCAGGCCGATGGAGTCAAAATAGGTGCTCATGGACAGATACATGTAGGAAGAATAAAATTCCGCGTTGATCTGCTCGTTGAGAGCTTTTTCCATGGTTTTGCTCAGCATGTCAGGCCTTCCAGAGTCCGTGGAGATTGCAGTATTCGCGGGCGCTGACGGAGGTTGCGTCCGTGGCGAAAAAGGCCTCCGGCGCATCGCCGATTTTAAGGAACTGGCGGTAGGCCTTGTCCCCGGCGATGAGTTCGATCCATTCGATATGGTGCTTTTCCTCCATGGGATGGGCAACAGCCCCGACTTTCACCTTGTAGCCGCCCGCCACCTTCTCGATCACCGGCACATGTTTTTCCTTGGAGGCGTCAACGGTGTTTTCGGTCTGTAGGGTCATGGGCTGGCCGCAGCAGACGAGCTCGCCGACCCCGCCGTGCAGGACCTCGACGATATTGCCGCACACGTCACATTTGTACACCTGTAGTTTTTCAGCCATGGTATTTCCTCCTCTATGTTGGGTTACCAGTTTTCGCCATGCAGTTCAAAATGATCCCGGCTATGCGCACAGGCCAGGCATTTTTCCGGGGCCTCCGCGCCCTCGTGGAGATAGCCGCAGTTGCGGCAGCGCCAGGTCACTTTGGCCTCTCTTTTAAAAACTCGGCCCTTCTCGATGTTGGCCATGAGATCCCGGTAGCGCTTTTCGTGCTGCCTCTCCGCCACGGCAATGGCCATGAATACCCCGGCTATGTCGGGAAAGCCCTCTTCCCTGGCAATCTTGGCAAATCCGGGATACATGGTGGTTTGTTCGTAGTTTTCGCCTGCCGCGGCCTCGCCCAGGTTTTCCAGGGTGGTGCCGACAACCCCGGCCGGGAAGCTGGCGGTTATCTGCACCTCGCCGCCCTCCAGCATCTTGAATAGTCGTTTGGCATGTTCCTTTTCCTGGTTGGCCGTTTCGGTGAAGATGTCGGAGATCTGGACAAAGCCATCCTTCTTGGCCTGGGAGGCAAAATAGGTGTACCGGTTGCGGGCCTGGGATTCGCCGGCAAAGGCGGTGAGGATGTTTGTTTCTGTTCGGGTGCCTTTCAAAGAGCCCATTGTGGATACCCTCCTGCGCGGGATGCGATGTTTATATCGGAAAAAAGTGTTTGGATTGTTTCTGTATTGTATATGTTTCCCGGTGGCCTGTGTGGGAAAAAACAGGACGGGAGAAAATCAGGGCTGGCATTGCGGGCAGATGCCGGTGAATTCCAGGCGGTGCCGGAGAATCTTAAAAGAGGTCAGTTTGCCTGCTGCTTTTTCCACATTGAAATCAGGGGGAAGATCAAGATCGTCAACCCGACCGCACTGGTTGCAGCGCACATGGTAATGGACATGGGCCGCGCCGTCGAAACGTTTCTGGGTGCCGCCGATATCCAGTTTTTGAATGATTCCGCACTCGGACATGATCTCAAGATTGCGGTAGACCGTGCCGAGGCTGATTTTCGGCAACCGTTTGCGCACCATCTGGTAGAGTACGTCGGCAGTGGGATGCGAGGTCACGCTGCACAGTTCGTCAAGAATGATCTGGCGTTGCTTGGTGATCCGCAGGCTGTGGTTGTTGAGTTGCGACATGGTTATCCTCCTGAGTTGATAATAATTCTTATTACAGGAAGATCAAGGCAAGCGCAAGATTTTTTTAGCTTTTTAGATGCGGCCTGGGTCGGCACAGAAAAACTTGAGGGGGAGGATATTCGGGTTTGCGCGGCAGCTAAAAAGTGCCGACCACCGCAGCATCCGTGGCAAGGTCCGCTGGCTCCTGAGGGGGACCAAGGGGGTTCTTTTTAAAAACTTCGCCTTCAATGCGAGGCTGGCCGTCCCAGAGTTTGTACACCACCAGATCGTCCACCAGGACAATGAAGGCGGAAAAGCGCCAGCCGGACTGGTGGGCCTGGCGTTTGAAGCGAAAGAGGTCAAGGAAAAGGCTGCCATGCCGTTGACTTTTTATATTTTGAATCTTCATTTCATAGGCGACACAGGTATCTTTGGCCTCCACGCAGCCCTGAAGACCCGGGGGTAAATCGGCTATGGTAATGTTGGTGTTGGGCATGAATTTAGCGATGATGGCCAGGTAATTGAGAATCTGGATATTGGAGGTTTGGTAGGGGTCGAAACCAAGCCGCTGAAGATCTGTTTTGGTGGTTTCCAAAGGAATTATCAGGTCAAAGGAGGACTTGACCTGCTCGAAGCTTTCCCAGCGGGATTCGTCCGTGGTCTTGGCCACAGGCAGCATGCCCGAGCATCCCGAGGTCAGGCAGAGGCCAAGGGCGAGCAGGATGGTTGTGTGCAGGCGCATGGTGGGTCCCTCTCGGAAGATAGGGCGAAAAGCAGGGGATCAGGCATCAAGATTGAGGATCACCCGTCCCTTCTGCTTTCCTTGTAGAATAGTTTCGATATGTTGGTCAAGCTCCTTGAACGAGATTTCCGTGGCGACCCGTTCCAGGTTCGGCAACCGCCAGGTGGTGGCGATCTTCTGCCAGATGGGGATGCGCACCGCCATGGGGCATTCGGCGCTGTCAATGCCGAGAAGGCTTACCCCCCGCAAGATAAAAGGGTAGACGTTCAGGGGCAGGTCCGGGGAGGCGGTGTTGCCGCAACAGGTGATTGCGCCGCCATAGCGGGTGGACTTGATGGCGGTGGCCAGCATCTCGCCTCCAACCGTATCGATCACCCCGGCCCATTTTTCCTTGAGCAGCATCCGGCCGCTGCGGTCGATGCTGTCTTCCCGCGAGATAATATTTTGGGCGCCCAGGTCGCGTAAAAATTGCGCCTGCTCCGGTTTCCCGGTTGCGGCGGCCACGGAAAAGCCGCTTAGGGCAAGCATGGCCACGGCCATGCTGCCCACGCCGCCGGTGGCGCCGGTGACCAGGATTTTGCCCTGTTCCGGCAGGATCGGGTGACGCTCAAGGCGGGCAACGGATTGGGCCGCGGTAAACCCGGCGGTGCCGTAGATCATGCTTTCCCTTAAGGAGAGTCCGGCGGGCAGCGGCATGACCCATTTGGCCGGAACCCGGATATACTGGGCAAAGCCGCCCGAGGTGTTCATGCCGAGATCGTAGCAGGAGACGATGACTGCGTCACCGGGGGAGAAATCGGGGGAGGAGCTTTCCCGTACCTCGCCTGCGGCGTCAATGCCTGGGGTGTGCGGATAGCGTCGAGTCACGCCCCGGTTGCCCGAGGCGGACAGCGCATCCTTGTAGTTGAGCGAAGAGTATCGCACCCTGATCAGCACCTCGCCGTCAGGCAGGTCGCTGAGATTTCTGGTGACGATGGCCCGTTGGAATTGGTCGGGGGCGGTTTGCGTTACGATCATGGCCTGGAAGGTGGTGGGCAACAGGATGCTCCTTTGTGCTGTTGTGCAGGAAAAACGTGTGCGTCAGGGGATGTCGGCAAAGTCGGAATATACCATGATTTGGTGCGGAACGCCAACATCCGCCATCATCGCCTGGGCTTGAAAAAAACTGCCTGTCCCTGGGAAAAAAACCTGCCGCCCCCCTCTCTTTTTTGCTATCCTGAACCTGATGCCTTTTGCCCTGTCAGCCCTGCTGGCAGGATGGAAATCATATCGACCAAAAGAGGTGGCGCCGCATGAAAGTCTATGACGACAAGCACATCAAGAACATCGTGTTGCTGGGCAGTGTCAAATCCGGCAAGACAACCCTGGCCGAGACCATGGTTTTTGAGGCGGGGCTTACCAAGAGACGCGGCACGGTCGAGGACAAGAACACCATCTCCGATTATCATCAGGTCGAGCACGAACGCGGCAACTCGGTGTACGCCACCTCCCTGCACACCGAATGGCGGGATTACAAGATCAACATCATCGACACCCCCGGCCTGGACGATTTCGTGGGCGAGATTGTTGCCGCCCTGCGGGTGGCCGACACCTGCGTCATGCTGATCAACGCCCAGTACGGGGTAGAGGTGGGCACGGAGCTGGTCTGGAATTCGGTGGAACGATTCGCCAAGCCTGCCATCTTTGCGATCAATCAGGTGGATCATCCCAAGGCCGCCTATGACGAGGCGGTTTTTTCCATTCAGGAACGCTTCGGCGCGGCGGCGGTGCTCATGCAGTATCCGGTCAATCAGGGCGCGGGTTTTAACGCCATCATCGATCTGCTCAAGATGACCATGTACCGGTTCCCGCCCGAGGGCGGCAAACCGGAGAAGCTGCCCATCCCCGAAAGCGAGAAGGAACGGGCCGACAAGCTCCATAACGAGTTGGTGGAGAAGGCGGCGGAAAACGACGAGGCCCTGATGGAGCTGTATTTTGAAAAGGGCAGCCTGGATGAGGACGAGATGCGCATGGGGCTCAAGATCGGCATGCGCAACCGGTCGCTCTTCCCGATTTTCTGCCTCTCTGCCAAACAGAACATGGGCAGCGGCCGGATGATGGGCTTCATCGACAACGTGGCGCCCACGGCCCATGAGATGCTGCCCGAGCCCACCCTGGACGGCGGGGAGCTGGCCTGCGATCCGGCCGGGGCACCGGTGCTTTTTGTTTTCAAAACCTTGGTGGAACCGTATCTCGGCAAGATTACCTTCTTCAAGGTTTGTTCCGGCGAGGTGAGCGAGGGGCAGGATCTGGTCAACTACCAGACCGGGGACACCGAACGGCTGACCCAGTTGTTCATCATGGACGGCAAGGAGCGCAATCAGGTGAAGACGCTCTCCGCAGGCGATATCGGCGCCACCTTGAAGCTGAAAGGCACCAGCACCAACCACACCCTGCACGGCAAGGAGAAACGGGTGGGGCTGGCGCCCATTGAATTTCCTGAACCGCGCATCCGCTCGGCCATCGTGGCCAAGGAAAAGAAGGACGACGAAAAGCTGGGCGAGGCCCTGCGCGACATGCAGACCGAGGACCAAACCCTCAAGGCCGAGTTTGCCTCGGAGGTGAAGCAGTTGATCCTCTGGGGTCAGGGCGAGTTGCACCTGCAGGTGGCTCGCTGGCGGTTGGAGCATGTCTACGGGATCAAGACGGAGTTCGAGGAGCCGAGAATTCCCTATCGGGAGACGATCCAGAAGGCAGCCACCGCCATGTACCGCCACAAGAAGCAGTCCGGCGGCTCGGGCCAGTTTGCCGAGGTGCATATGCGCATCGAGCCCCATGTGGAAGGCGCGCCGGAACCCACCGATTTCAACGTGCGCGGCAAGGAGGAGATCGATCTGCCTTGGGGCGGCAAGCTGGTATTTTATAACTGCATCGTGGGCGGGGTAATCGACGGCAAGTATCTGCCCTCCATCCAGCGCGGGGTTATGGAAAAAATGCAGGAAGGCCCCATGACCGGCTCCCATGTGCGGGACGTGCGGGTCATGGTCTTCGACGGCAAGATGCACGCGGTGGATTCCAACGACATCTCCTTTAAAATCGCCGGGGCCCAGGCCTTCAAGGAGGCGTTCAAGCAGGCGGACCCCCTTATCCTCGAACCCATCTACGAGATGGAGATCATGGTCCCGGAAGAGGTGATGGGTGAGGTGATGGGGGATCTCCAGACCCGGCGCTCGATCATCAGCGGCATGGAAACCCAGGGCCGCTACCAGGTGATCCGGGCCCTGACCCCGCTGGCCGAGCAGTACAAGTACACCACCGCCCTCAAGTCCCTTACCCAGGGACGGGCCAGTTTCAAGCGGCGGTTCAAGGAGTACGCGCCAGTGCCTGTTGAGGTGCAAAAGGCCCTGGCTGCTAAAAGCGCTGATTGAGTAGTTCGGAGAGGCGGGGAATAAAAAAGCCGCCGGACTTGCGTCCGGCGGCTTCTCTCGAGGGGGAGGAGAGAGATTGCCTGTGTATTGCAAGGGGTAAAAACTACGGCTGGCGACAGGCGGGCGCCAAGCGTTTAGTAATTTTATTGAATGCTTAATAATCCTATTTTAGTTTTTTGGCAACTATTTTTTTACGCGCATTCTTGGGGGCTTGCTAGGTCTTGGTACTGAAGGCTTGAGCGTGGAATTACCGGGACAGGGCGTTATCCGTGGAGGATAACGCCCTGTTTTTTTTGTGGACTGATTAGATTTCTTTCATGGCAACCAGTTTCAAGGCGTGGGTGGTGCATTTGGTCACACAGGCCGGTTGCAGGCCCGCATCCAGGCGATCCATGCAGTAATCGCATTTCACCGCCTTGTTGGTTTCCGGGTTGTGCTGGGGGATGCCCCAAGGGCAGGCCCCGGCACAGGCCATGCAGCCGATGCATGTTGCCGCATCCACATAGACGATGCCGTCTTCCCGTTTTTTCATGGCCCCGGTGGGGCAGATGGTGACACAGAAGGGGTCCTCGCAGTGGTAGCAGGAGCGGAACTTGAACTCGGTCTTGGGGACCCCCCGCACGGATTTGAGCGGTTCATGGCTTATCTCGCAGAGAATCGGCCCCACCGGCAGGCCTTTGTTGGCCTTGCAATGGACCACGCAACCGTGACAGCCTATGCAGCGTTTGCTGTTGAGATACAAGGTGTAGGTGTTCATAGTTCCACCTTCCGTTGATGGTTTTTGGAGCTTTTTCGTACGGTGACAAAGGTCTCGCAGAGGTTGAGGCCGCCGCCCACGGGGTCCATGTTCTGCAACTGGCCCTTCATGAGTTTCTGATCGCTCATGCCCGCATGGTAGGCCCTGGTTTGGAGGGGAATCTGACGGCCAAACCCGTGTACAGTGTAGACCGCTTCGGGATGGATGAAGTCCGTGAGCTTGGCGGTGATCACGCTGGTGATATCGCCGGAGATGACATCGACGAAATCCCCTTCGGCAACCCCCATCTTGCCCGCCTCCCTGGTGTTGATCCACAGGGTGTTTTCCGGCATCATCTCATTGAGCAACGGGTTGTTGACGGTGTGGCTGTGGGAATGCAGGGGGGAGCGGCCGAACACCAGGCGATACTGGCCCTTCGGCGGCTTGGCTGGGCTCTCGTAGGGCTTCCAGGAGGGAAATCCCCATTCGCTGA
>CAYTVV010000047.1:0-21442 GCA_964441875.1 uncultured Desulfurivibrio sp. | reverse complement strand
AGGCCAATGTGGCCACGGCCCTGCAGATGGTTTCCTGGGGCTTGCAGGTGAACGACTACGGCAACGCCATCCTGGACGCAGACGGCAACTTCATCAAGGTGAAAGACGCCGGGGTCACCGAGGGCATGTGGCAGCAGATGGTTGCTTACGCCGAGGCAAACGGCTGGAAAAAAGGCAACTACAAGAGCCTGAACCTGCCCTTTGAGCCGAAATTGATGGGCCAGCCCACGGCGATCCGGGAGCGGATGGTGAAACGGGTGGAAGAGTTTGTCTACAATCTGCTGGTCAATGTGTTCAACGCCCAGGACAGCGCGCCCTTTGGGATCAAGGCCATCCTGGACAAGGGTTCCTACGACATGGACCCCAAGGTGGGACGCATCGAAGATCCGGCCCAATGGACCGGAGAAAAGATCGCCCGGCGGGCCGCCAGCCTCGGCACCGACAAAGGCCCGGCAGGTGATTTTGACGATTGAACCGCCTGGGCATGGTTTCGCCACCCCAGTTTTTCTGCCATTGCTTGAAATTGAGTCCGCCGCTGGTCTTGTGACCGGCGGCGTTTTTTATTGAGAATCCGCTATCGGATCAGACCACTGCCCCAGAACACCGACAGACAGAAAAAAGGAAGGACGCTGAAAGAAAGCAGCACCTCCTTGATCGGATGGTTGAAATCAAAAACCCGCAGGCTAAAGGCTGCGGCATAGAGCCAGGCGTACAGAACAACCGCCAAGGCACCTCCGCCCTCCAGCCAGAGATTGGCCCCGAGATCGAACCAGAACACAAGAGAGGCAACGGCCATGGCGCAGAGAAGCAGCTGAACCAGCTCATAAACAGCCTTGGCCATCACATAGAGGATATTGAAAAAACCAATTCCGCCAAAAAGCAATGAGGAGCAGACCAGGGCGAAGGCCCCGAGCAGGCCTGAAGCCAGAAGCGCTCCCCGATTGGCGGCAAGAAAGCCGAGCAGCGAAGCAAGCACCTCCCCGGAGGTAAACCCGCCAAGATGCAACGCCGCAACCGCGCAGCCGGAAATGAAGAAATATCGGCCCATCTATGCAGGTCCCATATGCGAAGATCCCGTTAGCCAGGGGATCATTTGGTCACAAAACCGATGGCGCGATCAAGTTTATGCAAAAAGGCGAAGCCCTGCCCCTTTTTCTCAAGCTTGGCCGCCTTGACCACCGCGTCAAACACCGCGTCGGTCTGTTCATTCTTGGTGATAATCAGAATGATCTCTTTTTGCGGTTTGATGAACATCCCGGCAAAGCCAAGTTTTTCGCGCACCCCGGTGCCCCGCCCATAATACAGGGTAGCCCCTTCCGCCCCGGCCTGCATCGCCGCCTCCACCACCCGGTCTGCCTCGCCCCGCTGGACGATGCAGGTTATCAGGTTCGGATTCACATTTTCCATACGTCCCCCTTCTTTCTGAACTGAAGCGTCGCCTCGGCAGCCAGTCAACGCCTGAAAACAATCACCTTGTCGATACAGATACAGTCAGCCACCTCCAGGCTTTTCCTGAAGGTTCCCTTCAAAATTATCGAGCCAGAGCTGGATATTGTCAAGCATTCAATAATGGCGACGATTTTTTCTCCTTGCTCATCTTCCCTAAATAACGGTCTGGCGACAATCATCATTTTGAGCGGCATCCTTGCGAAATCGGAACTCTTCCGCTGATCTTTTATTTTTAACAGTCGCAATCCGTAGACCTTGAGCGAAATTGCCCCCCCGGAAAGGCCTCTTTCAACATTCCATTAGATTTTTCAAATGATTTTTGCTAGCCTCAAAGTATGAACAACAAACAGGTTGATCACCCGCAACCGGAACAACGTGAGCGAGTCAGAGACCATTCGGATCAGGCGATGAATCCCTTGCTCTTGCTGGTGGCGATGCTGTCCGCCTTCGTCGGGGGACTCATTCCCGGCAGGGACATGCGAAAACAACTCGTGCTGCTGATTATGGTGTTGTTTCCGTGGCAGGCAACGCCTCTTTGGGCGCAGCCGCCGCTCAACCTGACCACCTTTGCCGGGCCTCCGCTTTCCACCCCAGACCAGACCGGCTATTACGACCGGATACTCCTTGAAGCATTCAGCCGGCTGAAGATTCCCATCACCCTTGGCCGGCTGCCAGCAGAGCGCTCGCTGCGAAATGCCGACAACGGCATCGACGATGGCGATTTTGTCCGTATCGCCGGGCTTGAAAAACGCTATCCCAATCTGGTCATGGTACCGGAGAAACTCGACGATTTCGAGTTTGTCGCCTTTACCAGGACCATCAACCTATCCACCAGCAGCTGGGCGGCGCTCACCCCCTACCATGTGGGTATTGTCCGCGGCTGGAAGATCCTGGAGCAGAACCTGGCCGGGGTCAAGGAATTGACCACGGTGAAGGACCAGGAGCAGCTCTTCACTCTGCTCAAAAACGGCAGAATCGACGTGGTGGTCTATGCCCGTCATGAGGGTTACGGCCTGCTCAAGCAACTCGGCATTCCAGATGCCCGAGCTCTGGAGCCGCCGCTGGCCGTGCAGCCCATGCACCTGTATCTCAACAAAAAACACGCCGCACTGGTGGCCCCGCTGGCCGAGATACTGAAAAACATGAAAAAGGAAGGCACATTCGCGGTCATTGCCCGGCAGACAATACCTGTTCCTCTTGCCAATGAGAACCATAGTGCGCATCCTTAAACCCACCATCGCCGCCAAACTCATCTTGGCCTTGCTTGGCTCCGGCGTGTTCCTGATAGTCGTCACCACCGCCATCCAGTTTTATTACGACTATAACCGCGAGATGCACCTCCTGGACGTGCGGATGCATGAGGTGGAGCAGAGTAGCGTCCCGGCCATGGTAAACAGCATCTGGATTGCCGACTGGGATATGATGCGGGTCCAGGCCGAGAGCATTCAGCGGCTGCCGGAGATACGCCGGGTGGAGGTGGTTGTGGATGGGCGGGAAATCGCCGCATTCGGGGAAAAATTGCCGGACGCGGCCTCCCGACATACCTTCCCGCTGGCCCAGTGGTACAAAAAACGTGCAGTTCCCTTGGGCTTCCTGATTCTGTACACTGATAAAAACACGATACGCCAGCGGTTGCTTGGTTCGGTCGCCATGGCGCTGGGTATTCAGATAGTCACCATCCTCATCATCTCCTCTGTTCTCTTTTTTCTCTTCCATCGGCTGGCTGGCCGCCACCTCATCGCCCTGGCCAATCAGCTCCGCATTCTTGGCCAGGAACAGATGGAGACGCCGCTGGTGCTGGACAAAAAACCAGCCGGTCGCAGCGGGATGGACGAAATCGATCAGGTGGTTATTTCATTCAACGAAATGCGGCACCGTCTGCGGCGCTCCTTTGATGAACTGCGGCAAACCAATGGGAAACTGCTCCGGGAGAACCGGGAACGGATCAAGGCGGACACCGCCCTGCGTGAAAGCGAAGAAAAGTTCCGCACCGTGGCGGACTACACCTACGGATGGGAAATCTGGGAGGACTCAACGGGTTCCTGCCGCTATTGTTCTCCTTCCTGCGAACGAGTCACAGGATATTCACCCGAAGCCTTCAGAGCTGACTCCGGCTTGCTGGAGCGTTTGATTCATCCCGAGGATCTCCAGAGATGGAAAGCCCACCATGCGTATATACACAGTGACGCAGGAAAACATGAGTCCGTAACAGGACCCGCAAACGAATTCGAATTCAGACTTCTCCGTCGCGACGGAGAAGTCCGCTGGATCAACCATATCTGTTACCACGTCTACGATCCAGAAGGGCACGACCTGGGCCATCGGATCTCGAACCGGGACACCACCGAGCATAAACGCCTGGAGGCCGAGATCGTAAAAAGCAGAAACCTTGAAGCCCTTGGCATCCTGGCTGGCGGCATCGCGCATGATTTCAATAATCTGCTCCAGGGACTTCTCGGCAATCTGGAGCTGGCCAAGATGAATACCGAAAAATCAAGTGAGGCCTTCCCGTTTCTGGAAAACGCCGGGCAGTTGTACGCATCGGCCACCAAGCTTACCGGCCAGCTTATCGCCTTCTCTCCCGGCGGCAACTTACTCCCGATAAACATCCAGCCGGCAAGCTACCTCAAGGAAGAGACCGTTTCCACCTTGGAAGGCTCTGGCCTGGTAGCCGAATTTGACCTGGACGAGAACCTCTGGCCCATCATTGTTGATCCTTCCCAATTCCGTAACGTCATAAAACACATGGTGCTGAATGCCAGGGAGGCCATGGTCTCGGGATCAGGCGGCAAGCTCAAGATAACTGCCGCCAATGAATCCTTGCCGGAACATCATGGAAAACACCCGACCCTTCCCCCTGGCAGCTATGTGAAAATTTCGATCCAGGATCATGGGTGTGGAATCAGCAAAGAAAACCTGCCCCGCATCTTTGACCCCTATTTTTCCACCAAGCAACTTGGCTCCCAGAAGGGCATGGGGCTTGGGCTTACCCTGTGCGATACAATCATAAGGAAGCATGGCGGGGCGATTACGGTGGAGTCGGAACTGGGCAAGAGCACCACCTTCCATATCTCCCTCCCTGCCAGTGAGAGGGAGGGAGGGAGAATCGAAATAAGGGGGCGTAATATCTATTCCCCTTCAAGCTCACCCTTTCACCACCGCCAGGGGGCGTAACTCCACCAGCACCTCCACCAGATCGAGCTGATTGTCGATCACCTCGTCGATGTCCTTGTAGGCGCCAGCCGCCTCTTCCAGATCCCCCACCGAGCGCAGGGCATGGATGATACCCTGGTCGTCCAGCCGTTTCTTTTCCTGATCCAGGTTCAACTGCCGCTGGGCCTGCTTGCGTCCCATCTTTCTGCCCGCCCCATGGGCGCACGACTCAAAACTCTCCCGATTTCCCAAGCCGCGCACGATATAGCTGGGAGTCCCCTGGGAGCCTGGGATAATGCCGATCTCCCCGGCCTGGGCCCGGGTTGCCCCCTTGCGATGCACCATGACATTCTTTTTAAAATGCGTCTCCATGGCCGCGTAATTGTGGGCAATATTGAGCATCGGTTCAAAGAACACCGGCGGCGCCACAGCCAGCAGGGCATCCTTAATCCGCTCCATCATCATCTTGCGGTTGGCATAGGCGAAGTCCACGCAGTAGCGCATCTCATGCAGATACGTCTGCCCGGCCTCGCTGGTGATGGGCAAATAGGCCAGCTGCCAGTTCGAGGGGATCTTTGAACCCCACCGCTTATTCAGCTCCATGGCCAAGCGGTTATAATAATTGGCCACCTTAAAGCCGAGATTGCGGCTGCCGGAATGGACCATCAGCCAGACATGGCCGTCATTGCCCTTCTGGATTTCGATAAAATGGTTCCCTCCCCCCAGGGTGCCAAGCTGGGTAAGGGCGCTTGGATACTGACTGGCAACAATGGGCAGATCAGCCAGGGGGATATCCGCCTGCGGCATGAGGCTTGCTTTTTGCCTGTGTTGATGGTGCTTGAAGCCAAGGGGTACGGTTCTTCTGATCTCAGCCAGCACCGCCTTCAGCTTTTCCGGGGAGATGGCGGTCAGGGAGGTCCGCACCGCACACATGCCGCAGCCGATATCAACCCCGACCGCATTGGGAATCACCACCTCTTCCGAGGCCATGACCCCGCCGATGGGCATGCCGTAGCCCTGATGGGCATCGGGCATCACTGCGACATGTTTGAAAACAAAGGGGAGGTTGGCGAGATTTCTGGCCTGGGCAAAGGCTCCGGCTTCCATATCGTCAAGCCAAAGCTTGATCGGCTGTTTCTCGGTGGTGATTACCTGTTTCATGGGAATTGACACCGGCCAATTTTCAAAATATGGTTATGGTCTATCGCTGAAAAGATAGAGCGACTAAAACACCTTGTCAAAAAATATTAGCCGGGAAAAAATGGAAAATTTCATCCTCACCATCTCTTTTCTCCTCATGGGCATGGGCTTACGTCGTCTGCCGCAGTTCCCAAAGGACACCGGGCAGGTGCTCAACCTGTTTGCCATATACCTTTCCCTCCCGGCGTTGGTCTTGCTCAAGGTTCCGCAACTGCATTTTTCTTCTGACATCCTTGTGCCGGTCATCATGGCCTGGTCCATGCTCGCAGTTTCCGCCCTGATGATCATTCTCCTGGGCAAGATTCTTGACTGGCAAAGAGAGATCATCGGTGTCCTGCTGCTCCTGATTCCCTTGGGTAACACCTCATTTTTCGGCATCCCCATGGTACAGGCTTTTTTCGGGGAGAGCGGGATCCCCTACGCGGTGCTCTACGACCAGCTGGGTTCGTTCCTGGCCCTGGCCACCTATGGGGCCGTGGTCCTTGCCCTGTATGGCAGCGGGAGCAAACCGACCACGGCCTCGGTGCTCAGCAGGGTGATCAATTTTCCGCCCTTCATCGCCCTGCTCCTGGCCCTGGCCTGCCGATCCCTGATCTTTCCCGCGCCCCTGATGGCCTTGCTCAATGCCCTGGCCGCAACCCTTGTTCCGGTGGTCATGGTCGCGGTTGGTTTTCAGCTTACCCTGCGCCTCAGCCCGGAGGTTTTAAAGCCCCTAGGCGCAGGCCTCATGATCAAGTTGGCCGTTGCTCCGCTCATCGCCCTGCTTTTCTGCCGCCTCCTTGGTCTCAGCTCCCTTGCCTCCCAAGTGGCTGTATTTGAGGCCGGGATGCCGCCCATGGTTTCCGCAGGCGCCCTGGCCATCATGGCCGGGTTATCTCCGAGGCTTACCGCGGCTCTGATTGGCCTTGGCATCGTGCTTTCCTTTGTTACCCTGCCGCTGCTCGCCCGGCTTCTCTGATCGCGTTCGACACGCTCCTTTCTGCTCGCCGCCCGCACTCGGAGCCTTGCTCTTACGCCCCGGCCCTTGCGCCCCGGAAGCCCTGATATCCAGAGCCTGACGCTGGGCGCGGCGTTCGCTGTCCTTTTTTGCCACAGGCAGCGGCATCCGTTTCTCGCAATCCAGGCCCGTGACATACATGGCCGTGGAGATCGTCCCCGGGGTGGGGGTAAAATCCTGAAACTGCCGAACCGCGAGACCAAGAGTACTGAGACGCGCAGCCATCTTCTCCGTGTCGGCGATGGTACAGCCCGGATGGGAGGCAATCAGATAGGGGGTGAAGTGAAAATTTTTCCCCGCCTTTGCGCCGATCTCCCGGCACAGGGCAAGGAATTCCTCCAGCACCGCCGCCCCTGGCTTGTGCATAAGCCGCAGCACCTTGTCCTCGGTATGTTCCGGCGCGATCTTCATCGCTCCGGGGGTATGCTCCAGCAACAGCTTGCGCAATAGCCGCGGGGTTTTGAGCAGCAGCTCCATCCGCAACCCGGATGAGACAAAAAGATGCTTGACCCCGGCACAGTCTGCCACCGCGTCCAGCAGGCCGAGCATGGCCTGCTCGTCAATCTTGAAAAATTTACACACCTTGGGATACAGACAATCATGGCGCTTGCAGGGCTGGGGGCTGTTGCAGCCTGTACCGTACAGGTTGGCGGTGGGGCCGCCAAGATCGCTGATGGTGCCGGAAAAATCCTTCTGCCCGGCAAGCCGCTTCGCCTCCTGAACCACGGAGTCGCGGCTCCGGCTGATGATCTTTGGCCCCTGGTGCCTGGAGATAGCGCAAAAAGAGCAATTGCCGCAACAGCCGCGGACAATGGTGATCGAATCCCGGATCATCCGGCAAGCCGGAACATCGCCGCAGGCCGGGTGGGGTTTGCGGGTAAAGGGCAGGCTGTACAGGGCATCCAGCTCTGCGGTATTGAGCGGCGCGGCGGGCTGGTGCTGCACGACCCAGGCTGCCTGCTGGCACTGGAGCAAGGTCTCGGGGGCATAGGCCCTGGCCTGGCGGTCCACCGTGAGTTCGGCCTCAAGAAACAGGGGCAAATCGGCCTGGATCTCGGCCCAGGAAGGGAGAAGCAGGGGCGCGGAAATCCCCCGCGCCTCCAGCTCCTTTTCCGTCAGGCGCTCGCAGGTGCCGGGAATACCGGCCAGATCCCGGCCCTCGGCAAGCCGAGCCGCCACCTCCAGCACTGCCCGCTCCCCCATGCCATAGATCAAAAGATCGGCCTTGGCATCGGTTAATACCGAGCCCCGAAGCCGCTGCTGCTGATAATCGTAATGCACGAACCGGCGCAAGGACGCTTCAAGCCCGCCCAAAACCACCTGGGTCGCAGGGTAGGCGGCGCGCGCAAGATTGCTGTAGAGGATGGTGGCCCGGTCCGGCCTGCGCCGCAGCTTCTTTTCCGCCTGGTCACCGAAGTAGGGGTTGCCGCCGGGGGAGTAGTCGTCGCGGTCCCGGACCTTGGCGTTGCCGCTGTAATTGGCCACGATGGAGTCCAGGTTGCCCGCGGTGATCCCGAAAAACAAGCGCGGCTGGCCGAACTGCCGGAAATCATCTGGATTATGGTGACGGGGCTGGGAAAGCACGGCCACCCGGTAGCCGTTGGCCTCCAGCAACCGGCCGATCAGGGCCACGCCAAAGGAGGGGTGATCCACATAGGCGTCCCCGGTGACCAGCACCACATCAACGTGTTTCCAGCCTCGTGCTGCCATCTCCGCCTTGGAGGCGGGGAGAAAGTGTCCTGTTTTTTCGTGGGCCAAGGTCTGTGCTCCTCTTCCCGGAAAATTAGCGACTCCAGGATACCTCCTGTTTATAATCCAATTCGGCTGTGATATAAAGAAGACACTGTGGACCGGGCGGATTTCGCCTTTTCCGCCAACCCCGATACCAAGCGGAGTGCTCTCATGCAGGAATCACCATATCTCGAAGGCCAGGGCTTCCTGGTGGACAAGCTACAGCGGTTGCCATTTCTCGGCTCGCTGAGCGATAAATATCTCAAACAGATCCTGCGCCTCAGCAAGATCAGGACCTTCGAGGATGGCGAAATCATCACCCCGGAAGGGGCTTATGACACCTGGGTCTACATCCTTTTTTCCGGGGCGGTGCGGGTTGTCAAACACGGCAAGGAAATCGCCAAAATCGAAGAGATAGGCGGCGCCTTCGGCGAGCTTGCCGCCATCGACGGCAAGTCCAGATCCGCCTCGGTGCAGGCCATCGGACCCACGGTCTGCCTGGCCATCGACGCCTCCTTCATGAGCGAGGCGGCCGAACCCCTGGAACAGGCGCTTTTCGTTTCCATCATGTACCGCCTGTTCACCGAGGTCATCGCCCAGCGGCTGCGCGCCTCCAACGAGGCGCTGGTCCGGGTGCGTTCCGAGCTTGACCAGCTGAAACGAAACCAGAGATGAGCCCTTACCGCCACAAGAGGCTGTTGCTTTCCCCGCGAATTTGGTAGTATGCCGCTTCACGCCTAACCCCCGAAACTCAAACCCGCAGGACACCCGGTATGGATTCAGAAAAGCCTCTGGCTGGCGGCATCCCCATGGTCAACATAGACGGAGCCAAAATCCGCCGGATCAGGGAAGAAAAAGGCCTGACCCAGCTCTATGTCGCCACGGTGGTCGGGGTCACCACCGACACCATTTCCCGCTGGGAGAACCGCCGCTATCCCACCATCAAAAAAGAGAACGCCGTCAAACTCGCCGAGGCCCTGGAGGCCCGGATGACGGATATTATTGACCACGGCCAGCCCACACCCCCGGCAGAGCCGCAATCTCCCCAGGCCTGTTGTGCGCCGCCCGAGCAGGAAAACCCAACACCGCAGTCAAACACGGTAGCCGAGCCAGCCGGGCCGGAAGCCTCACCTGCGCCCAAACCAGCCGCGCCGCAAACCACACCGCTTTGGTCCCGCCTGAGATCACGGACTGTCGTCGTCCTGCTCGGCGCCTTCTTGCTGTTCGCCCTTGCTGGCCTGACCCTGATCTGGTGGTATACCGACAACGATGGAGACGCCCAGGTGACAGCCTTCAGAACCCTACCCAGGTACGTAACCCCAGGTATCCCCTTTCCAGTGGTCATTGAAGTGACAACCAACGCCTCCCGCCCATTTTCCTTGATCCTCAAGGAAACCCTGCCCCCGGACTGCATCCCGGCCCAAGGCAAGCCGCAGTTTACCAACCAGGAAAGCGACCCTCCGGTACTCAAGTGGATTGGCAAGATCACCGGCGGGCATGCCGTGTACAGCTATGTCGCCAAGCTTAAGCCCGAGGCAAAGATGGAAACCGTTCATCAATTCACCGGCGGCGTCACGGTCCGCTCGGACGACAACCCCAGCATCCCGGTGTCCGGCAACGACTCCCTGCAAGCAAGCCCCTTCCATTGGGCGGACAGCAACACAGATGGCCGGATAGACGATGAGGAGCTGCTTTTCGTCAACGAAACTTACGGGGGTATTGAAGGGTTGCATTTCGGCAAGAAGCTGATCGAAGAGATCTGGGCGGCCAAGGGCTACCGCTGGAATTTGGAGACACACAGCTATGAGATTTTGCAGTAACGAGCAACCAGCGGAGGCAAAAACGGCTGCCGAGCCAAACGCTTATGCGCCTGCCTGATCGAGGACTTTTCGGCAGATATTGGCAAGATCATGGATGGAGATGGGCTTCATAACATAGCCCTGAATCCCCAAGGCCTGGGCCTTCTCCTCGGTGAACACCTCGCTAAAACCCGTGCAGAGAACAATCGGCATCCCCGGTCGTATGGCAAGGATATGCTTAGCCAGTTCGCCGCCGGTCATGTTGGGCATGGTGTAATCGGTGATAACCAGATCAAAGGCATCCGGCTTGGCCCGGAACAGCTCCAACGCCTCGACGCTGCTGGTTCGGGTGGTCACCTGATAGCCGAGGTAGACAAGAATCCTCTCGCCCAGTTCGATCAGGGCGATCTCGTCATCAACAAACAATACTCGTTCCTTGCCGGTTGGCGGGGCGGCAGAAACCGCAGCCTCCACAATTTCCGAGACGCTCTCCAGCACAGGGAAATAGAGCGCGAAGCTCGTTCCCTGCCCCGGCAAGCTCTGCACTTCGATGGCCCCGCCATGACTGATGACAATACCGTGAACCACGGACAGGCCCAGACCAGTGCCTTCGCCCCGATTCTTTGTGGTGAAAAAAGGATCAAAGATCCTGTCAATGATTTTAGAATCAATGCCTTGTCCGGTATCACGCACCGTGAGCCTGAGATAATTGCCAGGCGCAATGGCAAAGGTGCGCAGAACCGGCTCCTCATGCAGATGCACCTGGGAAAGCCCGATCTCGAGCACGCCCCCGGCCTCCCGCATGGCATGGGCCGCGTTGGTGCAGAGATTCATCAGCACCTGATGAATCTGGGTGGGGTCGGCCAGGATCTTTCCGATATCCTGGCCCATGGTCTGTTTGATCTCAATGGTTGTCGGCAGGGAGGCCCGCAACATTTTGAGGGTCTCCTTGATGATGGGCACCACATTGACCGGCGTCCTGGCCATCTCCCCCTGTCTGCTGAAGGCAAGGATATGGGCGACCAGATCCTTGGCCCTGCCGCTGGCCCTGCGCACCTCGATGAGCGTATCCCGAAGACTTCCTTCCTTGACTTCAAGCAGGGCAAGCTCCGTGTAGCCCATGATGGCGGCAAGGATATTGTTGAAATCGTGAGCAATCCCGCCAGCCAAGGTCCCGATGGCCTCCATCTTTTGGGAATGGCGTAGCTGGGCCTGCAAAGCCTCCACCTCCGTCTTTTCTCGCACCCGTTCCGAGATATCACGGACAATACCCACAGCCCACCAGCCCTCTTCCTGATGCAGGGCGGAAATAGCGAGTTCAACCGGAAACTCCTTGCCTCCCTTGCGGATAGCGGTCATCTCCAGGACCTTGCCGATGGCGTTTCCCTCGCCGCTGGCCCAAAACCGCGCCAGCCCTTTTTTAAACTCAGGAGCAAACCGGGTCGGGATGAGCAGCTCATGGAGATCACAGCCCAGCACCTCGCCTTCGCGATAGCCGAAGATTCGCTCGGCAGCAGGATTCCAATAGACAATTCGGCCATGGTCGTCCATGAGGATAATGGCGTCCTGGGCAGTACTGGCAATGGTCCGGTACCGATCTTCACTGGCGACAAGATCGCGGAGGGCCTTCTTCTTGTCGGAGATATCCTTGAAGCTGACCACGGCCCCGGCCAGCCGTCCTTCTTCCATGATGGGGGTGCTGGTGTATTCAACAGGAAAGCCCGTGCCGTCCTTGCGCCAGAAAAAATCGTCCTCGATGTGATGGATATTGCCGTCGCGCAGGGTCTGGTAGATGGGGCACTCAACATCCGAGAAATGGACGCCATTCGAGCGGCTATGGTGCCAGATGGCATGGCTGGGATGGCCGACAAGCTCTTCCGGCTCATAGCCCAGCATTTTCGCGGCCTGCGGGTTGACAAAGGTATGATTGCCCTGGGAATCAAGACCGAAAATCCCCTCGCCCACGGCATCGAGGATCAGCTGATGCTGGCGGCTGACCCTCTGAAACTCGCGCTCCATTTCTTCGCGTTGGGCAATGTCTCGCTGGAGAGAGATTGAGGTGTGGGACAGGGCAACATCTTTACTGGCAATCACATCCCGGAGATTTTCATGATTCGTGGCCAGCCTGCGGTCAAGCCGGGCAATGTAAAAGTAAAAAAACAGAAAAAACAAGACCGCGATGCCAAGACCAACCCCCCCAAGATAGAAAGCCATAGCCCACAGGGAAACCACCTCACTGGTAACATCCTTCAACATCACCAGGGCACCGATATTCTGCTGGGACGGATCGAGAAGATCGATAAAACCGCCCCGAAAATGCCTTTCCCCAACCAGAAAATCAAGGGTTCTGACAAATCCATGGGGAGACCCGACCATGAGAGCCGTGCATAACTTCCCCGGCACAGTGGGCATGGTCCGCGCCAGGACCACACACTGGGCCAACTCCTGCCAACTGCCGGCCCTGTGGCCTGCCGCCGCTTCCGCAGCCCATTGTTTTTGGTCAATCCCGGCCTTCCACGCCGTGATGAATATCTCGTACCCGAGAACTTCTTTCAGCTTGGGCGCCAACAGGCCTATATCCTGAGCCATCTCCACATAACCCGCGCCGCCGCCTGCCATGCTCCAGGGAACCACCACCCGCAGGAGAAACCGGCCATCCCGTTCGAGTTCCAGGCCATAGGCCATCTCATGCGTCCGATCAGCTTGCCTGAGTGTTTGGTGTTCCAGCACCTCCCCAGCAATAGCGTGATTATCCGCGGAGAAAACGAGCCTTCTCTCCGCATCCACGAAAAACAAATGTCCCATGCCGGAGGCGGACACCAACTTGAGACCGGTTTGCGAAAGAACCTTTTGAAGCCGCGAATAATCCCTGGCCAGGAAGGCTTCCTGCAAGGCCGAATCCGCCTGGAGGATTTCAATCCGCTTTTGCAACTGTTTCACTTGCGTCGCCAACAAAGAGCGGAACAACTGCTGCCCACTGAGGGCATTATCGTACAGATGCCGATTGGTGTTCTGCTGCTGCACCCACCGCATCCCGTACAACGAGGCGGCGAGACTGAGAAAAAAGGCAAGAGCCAAAGGGAAGACCAGCGGCCGGGTTATACTTTCTCTATTTTTCTGCATTTGGGCCATGGTATAATCTGTGTTGAAAACGGTGTAGGCTCCCTGTGCTTTCAAAATTATTCCAGGAACAGTTCCTGAAAAATTCCGCCGAAAACCGGGTGGAGCGCATGCCTGCCTTGACACTTCCATTGCATACAATCAGCCCGCCAATGTCAAGGGCAAAACACTCTGGACCCCTTGGGAGATCAAGGAAAAATGCAAAACGTGCCGCCTGACTATTTTCTGGACCGTCGAAAATTTCTCTCCGATTCAGGAAGACTGCTGGTTATGATCTCCTCCTTCGGCGCCTTGGCCTGCGCCTGCGAAAAAGAAGGGGGAAGTCGCCTCGCCGAACTTGTGATTGAACAGGGCAGGCTTGTGCTTGACTTGAACGAGAGCCGCTACCATGCGCTCAATACCGTTGGCAACGGCCTAAAAATCGAGATTACCCGGCAGGAAAAACCCCTCATCGTCACCAGGGTCTCGGAAACAACTGTCGCAGCCTTTTCCTCGCAATGCACCCATGCCGGCTACGAGATTCTGTTGCCGGAACAGGGGGTGCTGGCCTGCTCAAGCGGACACGGCGGAGCCTTTGACCTGGAAGGCCGAGTACTGGCTGGGCCGCCCAAAAGCAATCTGCCAAGCTACCCAGCCCAACTGATAGCCAACCGAGTCCACATCGCCTACCCCTTGGGCTGACCGCACCAAAAATGGTTTACAACGAACGACCACATTGATCTTGCGCATCTTTGCCCTGATCAGGTATGGTGTTGCCCCGTACTTTCCCTTGCAAGGGAATTGCCATTTCAATCACGCCGTTAAACAAAAATATCGTCATCTAGACGATCAAACCGGCATAAAGAGCCGTAAGGCATTAACCATGAAAGCATTCGTTATTGCCTACTGCTCCTAAAAACACCAAGGATACGCCAGATGAAAAAGATAGCTGTATTGGCCGGTGACGGCATCGGCCCGGAAGTCATGCAGGAAGCGATCAAGGTTCTGGACGCGGTCCAGAAGAAATTCGGTTTCAGCCTTGCCTACGAACATGCGGATGTGGGCGGCTGCGCCATCGACCACCACGGCGAGGCCCTGCCCGCCTCGACCCTTGCCGTGTGCGAGGCCAGCGACGCCATCCTCTTTGGTTCGGTGGGCGGCCCCAAGTGGGAATCGCTCCCCCCGGCCCAGCAGCCGGAACGCGCCGCCCTGTTGCCGCTGCGCAAACATTTCGAGCTGTTCTGCAACTTCCGCCCAGCCAAGATCTTCAAGTCCCTGGCCGCGGCCAGCCCCTTGCGGGCCGATATCGTGGGGGACGGCTTCGACATCCTCTGCGTGCGTGAACTCACCGGCGACATCTACTTCGGCCAGCCCAAGGGACGCGAAGGTTCCGGGGCCAACGAAAAAGCCTACGACACCATGATCTACCACCGCTGGGAGATCGAACGCATCGCCCGCCGCGCCTTTGACGCAGCCCGCTTGCGCCGCAAGCTCGTCACCTCGGTGGACAAGGCCAACGTCCTTACCACCATGGTACTCTGGCGTGAGGTGGTCATCGAGATCGCCAAGGAATACCCGGATGTCACCCTCAACCACATCTACGTGGATAACGCCACCATGCAGCTGGTCCGTAACCCCCATCAGTTCGACGTCATGCTCTGCGGCAACATGTTCGGCGACATCATCTCCGACGAATGCGCCATGATTACCGGCTCCATGGGCCTGTTGGCCTCGGCCAGCCTCAACGAAAAAGGCTTTGGCCTCTACGAGCCGGCAGGCGGCTCCGCCCCGGACATTGCCGGCAAAGGCATCGCCAACCCCATTGCCCAGATCCTTTCCGCGGCGATGATGCTGCGTTTCAGTCTGGATCAAGGGGCCGCAGCGGACGCCATTGAAAAGGCCGTGGCCGCAGTGCTCGATCAGGGCGTGCATACCCCGGACATTGCCGTGGACAAGAGCCGCGCCGTGGGTACCGTTGCCATGGGCGATGCCATTGTGAAGGCCTTGCAGCAGTAAAACAGAGAAGAACCCTGCCCCAACACTCCGGGCCTATGTATTTTTATGAATTCAATCAGTTACGAGGAGCATCATGAGCGACTTGACCGCCACAATGACAACGAGCAAAGGCACCATCACCCTCAGGCTGTTCGCCGAGAAAACCCCCTTAACCGTGGCGAACTTTGCCAACCTCGCCCGGCGCGGTTTTTATAACGGCCTCAAATTCCACCGGGTCATCCCGGATTTCATGGTCCAGGGCGGCTGCCCCAAGGGCACCGGCACCAGCGGCCCCGGCTATGACTTTGCCGACGAATTCGACTCCAGCCTCGGGCACACCAAGCCGGGCATCCTCTCCATGGCCAATGCCGGACCTGGCACCAACGGCAGCCAATTCTTCATCACCCATGTGCCCTGCCCCTGGCTGGACGGCAAGCACACGGTTTTCGGAGAAATCGCCGGAGAAAAGGACCAGGAGGTGATCGACAGCATCAGGCAGGGCGACACCATCACCACGGTAACCATCGAAGGCGATGTGACCGAGATTTTCGAGAAGGCCAAAGACCAGCTCAAGGCCTGGAATCTCGCAATCAGCATGCGGTTCCCCCAGCTTGCCCCGGCGGAATAAGATATAGGCCGCAAGCGCTTGCTTCCGGCTCCAGACATAAAAAAAGGCAGGGGAAACCCCGCCTTTTTTTATGTAGCCCCGCACTAAAAACGAATCAGGGCAACAGCTTCAAGCTTTGTGCGGCATTGATATTGCCATTGGCCGCCGCTTTCTGATACCACTTCTTGGCCTCACCTATATCCTGTTTGACCCCGCCCCCAATCTCGTACATATAGCCAAGATAGTACTGGGCATCCGGGTCGTTCTGCTTGGCGGCCTTCTGCCACCAACTGACCGCTTCCTGATCGCTCTTTTTGACGCCCTTGCCAAGGCTGAACATAAAGCCAAGCCGGTACTGCGCCTTGGCCTGGCCCATCTCCGCAGCCTCGACAAAGAGCTTGTGGGCCTGGGCATAATCCCTGGCTACCCCTTCCCCCTTAAAAAACCGCATGCCTTCCTCGTACAGGGTATTTTTATCCCTGGCAACCGGGGCCGGAGCGGGGACAGCCTTGGCGACCTGCTCCGGCTTAGGCGGTTCCGGCTTTGCCTGCTCCTTCACCGCCGCCTTGACCTTTTTATCCTCCGGCTCCAAGGTCTTGGGCTCTGCCTGGAGGTGCGGCTCTTCGACCTTTGCTTGGGGCGGGGGGGAAACAGCCAGGGCAACCTTCTGACCCGTCTGCAACTGGACCTTGGCCGAGGCAGAACCCTTTTCCGCGGCAAGGGTCCACCATTTTCTGGCCTCCTCGGGATTCCGAGTTACTCCCTTGCCCTGACTGTACAGGCCGCCAAGGCGGAACATGGCTTCTACCTGGCCATTTTCCGCCGCCTGCTGATAGAGCTTGGCGGCTTGGCCAAGGTCTTGCTCCATGGGATCTGTTCCTGCCTCATATTTCATGGCCTGGGCATAAAGAGAATCCGGTCCGCCCTGGCCGGGGCCGTTCCAGATCCGAATCGTACCATCTAAGCCCGCGGAAACGAGCTGTTTGCCGGAGGCGAGAAAGGCCAAGGAGGTTACGGAAAGATCGTGCCCTTGGTAAAAATTGAACAGCTTGCCCCCGCTTTTCTGCCAAGACAAAATATACCTGCTTTGGGTGGCGGCCATGACATAACGGCCATCAGGGGAATAGGCCACGCTGTTCACCGGGTCCAGCTCCGGGTCTCGCAAAACCCTCAGGCGTGCGCCGGACTCGGCATCCCAGGCATACACCGATCCATCCCGACTGCCGGTGACAAACTCCTTGCCGTCAGGGGAATAGGCCACACACAGCACCCAATCGGCATGCCCCTGGATCGAACGGATCAGGCGGACATTAACCGCATCCCACATCTGGATCTTCCCGTCCCAGTTCTCGGTGGCGACAATTTTTTTGCCGTCCGGCGAATAGGCAAGGGCCAACAGATTATTCTTGGTTTCCTTCTGGGTGGTCTCAAGGGTCCCATACTTCACGTTCCAAATCCGCAGGGTGTTGTCATTGCTCACCGAGGCAAGGCGATTGCCGTCCGGCGAAAAAGCCAGGTCATTGATCTGCTGGGTGTGCTCCCGCATGTCCTGCACCAATTGCCCGTTTGCCAGGTCCCAGATCTGCACGGCATTGCCGCGCCGGCCACCGGCGTTCACCGCAGCGGCAAGCATCTGGCCATCAGGGGAAAAGGCCACGGCATCCGCGCCTTGCAGATCCTTGCCCAGGGTAAGCAAAACCTTCCCCGAAGTAGCATCCCAAACCTTGACAGCCCCATCATCCCCGGCAGAGGCGATTTTTTTCCCGTCGGGAGAACAGGCCACCCCATTGATGATGTCCGCCTTTTGTCCCTGGATGGTTTTGACAAGATCAGGGTTAGCCGAAGCACCGGTGGGTATTGCCCAGACAGCAAGAAACGCGCATCCCAACAGAAAGGCAAGGCTCCGCCCATGACAACCAGGATTTTTCTCCCGGCGCGAAAAAATGCGATGCAAAACAGCCATGCTCCCTCCATCGAGTTTCTTTATGTAAGGCGGATCAGAAAATAGACTGCGGCGACGGTTTTCCCACTACGGCCAACAAAGCACCATTGTATATACAGAACACCCAGAAAGACAAGCAGGATATTCTGCATAAAAAAAGGCAGACAGATACCTTTGGTATCCGCCTGCCTTATACGCTCAACAACCGCCCTTGCTTATTTAGCAAATGGACTGGCCATATCTTTGACCTTGCCGACTTCCTCTTTGATGGAAGCGACCTCTTTCACACCGGGAACGGTTTCTTCCACCTCGTGCAGTCCTTTCTTAAAGGAGGAGATGGCCTTGCCGAGGCCGGAGCCGAGTTCCGGCAACTTCTTGCCGCCAAAAACCAGAAAGGCGATCCCCAAGATAACAATCAATTCCGGAGTTCCCAAACCAAACATGTTCATTCTCCTTCTATAAAATCATTACAATTGTGCAGTACCGTTTCAGACGGAGCCGGAGCCCCCTTCCTTGTCTTTTTCTTCGATTTTTTCCTGCTTGTCCTCATCGCTGGTGGCTTTTTTAAAATTCTTAATGCCCTTCCCGATTCCCGCACCGATCTCAGGCAGCTTGCCCGCTCCGAAGATGATGACGATTATCACCAGAATAATGATGAGTTCCGGCATTCCAAGTCCAAACATGAGAGACCTCTTTCAGCAGACAGCGTTTTATGATGCGTTCGCCCGACAATACACCCATAAAAAAAGCAATTGCTTATGTATACCATAAGAAAGGGAAGAAGCAACCCCCCTTTTCAGGGTGGATCGTGCGCACAAACAGGTGCAGATTTACGGATATTCCGTTTACACCGGTAATACTTTGTATTACGATTAACCAACGTCATTGAACCCTTCAGAGGAAAACCATGCGCAACAAAAAACAGGAAACCATCACCTTCAAGGCCGATGAAACGCTGGCCCAAGCCCTGCTCAAGGTGCCCAATAAATCAGAGTTCATCAGAAGCGCCATCCTAAGCGCCCTGGAAAACGGCTGCCCACTCTGCCAGGGCACAGGTATTCTGACCTCAGAGCAACGCACCCACTGGGCCAAATTCCTCAACACCCATTCCCTACAGAAATGCGACGAATGCAAGGCTGTCCATTTGGTCTGCGGGACCAACGAGGCCCCATGCCAACATTAAGCCTTTTCAGACTCCTGACTGCCGCTGTTATTTTTTGGGCCGGCACCGGTCTTGCTGCGACAGCAGAAGCGAAAACACTGATATTTGTCACCGTGCCGCCCCAGGCTTTTCTAGTGCAAAGGATCGGTGGCGATGCGGTGGAGGTACACACCCTGGTGGGCAAAGGGCAAGACCCGCACACCTTTGAACCAACCCCGCGCCAGGCAGCCGCCCTGGCCGGAGCCAGCCTGTTCTTCACCGTGGATATTCCCTTTGAAAAACAACTGGCGGCCAAGGTCGCGGCCGGCAATCGCAATCTGAAAATTGTGGACGCCACCAAGGGGATCGTCAGGCTGCCGCTCACAGAACCGGACCAGCACAAAGCACACGACAACGAAGCAGACCCCCATCTCTGGCTGACCACGGACAACCTGCGGATCATGGCCGACAACATGGCCGCAGCCATGAGCGCCGCCATGCCGGAACGCAAAGTGGCGCTGCAAAAAAATCTCGCCTCCCTCCAAACCGAAATCAGCGCCCTGGACAAACGCCTGGCAGCCACCCTGGCCCCGCACCGGGGTAAAACCTTTTATGTGTTCCACCCGGCCTTTGGCTACTTTGCCAAGGCCTACGGCCTGAGGCAAAAGGCCGTGGAAATCAGCGGCAAATCCCCCACCCCGAGGCAGCTTACCGCTCTTATCCGCCAGGCCAGGGAGGATCGGGTGCGCACCATCTTTGTCCAACCGCAATTCGACAGCAAGAGCGCCAACACCGTAGCCCAGGCCATCAACGGAGCCGTGGTTCCCATCGACCCCCTGGACCGGGAGGTGCTGCGCAATCTCGCCACCATCGCCGCAGCCATCGAACAAGCCCTGAAACCCTGAAGGAACAGCCCATGCCCGCCACCAGCCAACAGGAAATAGCCATCCGTATCCGGGATCTTGATTTCGCCTACAACGGCACGCCCATCCTCGAAGGCGTCAGCCTGGAGATCATGGCCCGTGATTCCCTCTGCATCGTGGGGCCTAACGGCGGCGGCAAGACCACCCTGCTCAAGCTCATCCTCGGGTTGCTCAAACCCAACCGGGGCGAGATTGAGGTGCTGGGGCTTCCCCCGGAGAAAAGCCGGTTGCGCATCGGCTATGTGCCGCAGTATGCCCGCTACGATCCGCAGTTTCCAGTGACGGTCCTCGATGTGGTGCTCATGGGCCGGTTGGACCGGATCTTCTGCGGCGCCTACGGCAAGACAGATCATGAGGCAGCCCAGGCAGCCCTTGCGGAAATGGACCTGGCAGATCTGGCAGGCCGCCTGTTTGCCGAGATCTCGGGAGGGCAAAGGCAGCGGGTCCTCATTGCCAGGGCGCTGGCAGCGGAAGGCGAGTTGCTGATCCTGGACGAACCCACGGCCAACATCGACGCCGCCTCGGAAGAGCATCTTTTTGAACTGCTCGGCAAACTCAACGAACGGCTCACCGTCATGCTGGTCACCCACGATGTCGGCTTTGCCTCGAAATTCTTCAAAAGCATCGTCTGCGTCAACCGCCAGGTCGTGCTCCACCCCACCAGCGAACTGACCGGCGAGCTGATCCGCAACATGTACGGCGGCGACATCCGCATGATCCGCCACGACCACCGCTGCTCACCGGAAGGACATTGCAACCATGGAATTTCTTAACGCCCTGGCCGACCCGGCCATTCCCTTCCTGCGCTATGCCTTTGCCGCAGGCATCCTGGCCAGCCTGTCTTTTGGCATCATCGGCACCTACGTGGTGGCCCGCCGCATCACCTATATCGCCGGGGCCATCGCCCATTGCGTGCTCGGCGGCATCGGGGCTGGGCTTTACTGCGAGCACAAGCTGGGGATTACTTGGTTCGGGCCGCTCTCCGGGGCCATTGTCGCGGCGCTCCTGGCAGCGATCATCATCGGTCTGGTAAGCCTCCACGCCAACCAGCGGGAAGACACGGCCATCGGCGCCCTCTGGGCCATCGGCATGGCCATCGGCCTGCTGTTCATCGCCAAAACCCCAGGCTATGTCGAGCCGATGAGCTATCTGTTCGGCAATATCCTGCTGATCTCGGAGTTTGATCTCTGGATGGTGCTGGTGCTGGACGCACTGGTGGTGGGAACCGCCACCCTGTTTTACCATAAATTTCTGGCTGTCTGTTTCGACGAGGAGTATGCCAGGCTGCGCGGGGTGCGCACCGACCTGTACTACCTGCTCCTGCTCTGCCTGACAGCCTTGACCGTGGTGCTGCTGGTCCGGGTGGTGGGGATTGTGATGGTCATTGCCCTGCTGACCCTGCCTGC